>NZ_JBEXMX010000152.1:0-5248 GCF_040610755.1 Gordonia sp. NPDC003585
GCCGGATCGTCCGAGCGCTCGAGGTCGTCGAGCTCACCGGCCGCCCGTTTGCGGCCTCGGCACCGCAGATCGGCGAACCACGCTGGGGCACAAGAATTATCGCGCTCGACCGCGACACCGCCGAGCTCGACGACCGGATTCGGGAGCGAACGCGGCAGATGTTCGCCGACGGGCTCGTCGACGAGGTGCGTGAACTGATGCGGCACGGTCTCGTCGAGGGGCGTACCGCGTCGCGGGCGATCGGCTACGTCCAGGTGCTCGCCGCCCTGGCCGGAGAGTACGACCTGGAGACCGCGGAGGAACTGACGTTTGTCGGTACCCGGCGCTACGTGCGCCGCCAGCGGTCGTGGTTTCGGCGCGACCACCGCATCGTGTGGCTCGACGCGAGTGCACCCGACCTCGCCGACCGCGCGCTCGACACGGTGCACGGCTGAGTGCCCTGGCGCGCACGTATCCTGGACCGATGACAGCGACGACCGGCTTGCGCTTCGCGAAGGGGCACGGCACCCAGAACGACTTCGTGATCCTCGCCGACCCGGCGGCCGAACTCGACGTCGACGCGGCGCTGGTCGCGGCACTGTGCGATCGGCCCCGGGGCATCGGGGCCGACGGCCTACTGCGTGTCGCACGATCCGGCGCGCTGGTGTCCGGCGGTGTGCTCGACGGACTGCCCGACGGCGTCGAGCCCGACGACTGGTTCATGGACTACCGCAACGCCGACGGCTCGATCGCCGAGATGTGTGGGAACGGCGTCCGGGTGTTCGCGCACTTCCTCCGGGCGAGCGGGCTCGTGGACGTCGACCGTTTCACGGTCGGATCCCGCGCGGGTGGCCGGCCGGTGACCGTGCACAGCTTCGACCACGTCCGCGCCGACGTCACCGTCGAGATGGGTGTTGCGCGGGTCGGCGACGACGGCAAGGTGCGCGTCGGTGACGACCTCTACGTGGGAACCAAGGTCGACGTGGGCAATCCCCATCTGGCCTGCGTCGTCGGCGAGCTGACCGCCGATGCGCTCGCCGCGGTGGACTTCACCACGGGTGTCGTGCTCGAGCCCGACGAGTTTCCGCACGGCGCGAACGTCGAACTGTTGACTCCGCCCGAACCCGCCGACGACGGGGTGCTCACCGCGCACATGCGGGTGTTCGAGCGTGGGGTCGGGGAGACCCGCAGTTGCGGCACCGGTCTCGTGGCAGCCGCCGCGGCGGCCTTCGCCGGACGCGGCGAAACAACCGGCGACCTGCGCATCCACATACCCGGTGGCACCGTGCGGGTCGCGATCGACGCATCGGGCGCTCGGCTGCGTGGCCCGTCGATGCTGGTCGCCGACGGGGTGCTCCGAGACGGATGGCGGGACGCGGGCGCGCAGTAAATGATGTGCTAAGCACACCGGCGACGTGCCAAAATGGTCGTAGTATGACCGAATCAGCAGCACACATCAGTTTTCCGGACGATCTTCTCGAGGCGCCCGAATCCACTCCCACGACATCCACTCCCACGACATCCACACCCACAACAGGCGAGCTCCAACTCTCCGAGCGCGCGTCACTGCAGCGTGTGGCCGGCTTGTCGACGGAACTCACCGACGTCACCGAGGTCGAATACCGCCGCCTCCGACTCGAACGGGTCGTTCTCGTCGGCGTGTGGACCGAGGGCAGCGCGGCCGCGGCCCGCGCCAACATGGTCGAGCTCGCGGCGCTTGCCGAGACCGCGGGTTCCCAGGTGCTCGACGCGCTGATCCAGCGTCGCAGCAAACCGGACCCCGCCACCTACATCGGGTCTGGCAAGGCCGACGAACTGCGCGAGGTGGTGCTGGCCACCGGCGCCGACACCGTGATCTGCGACGGTGAGCTCACACCCGCACAGCTGACCGCGCTGGAGAAGGTCGTCAAGGTCAAGGTGATCGACCGCACCGCGCTCATCCTCGACATCTTCGCCCAGCACGCGACCTCCCGAGAGGGCAAGGCGCAGGTGTCGCTCGCCCAGATGGAATACATGCTCCCGCGCCTGCGCGGCTGGGGTGAGTCGATGTCACGGCAGGCCGGTGGTCGTGCCGGCAGCAACGGCGGCGTGGGCCTGCGTGGTCCCGGTGAAACGAAGATCGAGACCGACCGGCGGCGTATCCGTGAGCGAATGGCCAAGTTGCGCCGCGAGATTCGCGGCATGAAGAAGGCCCGCACCACCAAGCGGGCCGCGCGCCGGCGCAACGCCATCCCGGCCATCACGGTGGCCGGCTACACCAACGCCGGCAAGTCGAGCCTGGTGAACGCGATGACGGGTTCCGGTGTCCTGGTGCAGGACGCACTGTTCGCGACGCTCGATCCGACGACGCGGCGCGCGACGCTCGACGACGGCCGCGCGGTGGTGTTCACCGACACGGTCGGATTCGTCCGGCACCTGCCGACCCAGCTGGTCGAGGCATTCCGATCCACCCTCGAAGAGGTGGTCGACGCCGACCTGGTGCTGCACGTGGTCGACGGGTCGGATGCCTTTCCGATGGAACAGATCTCGGCGGTGCGCCGGGTGATCAACGAGATCGTCGCCGAGGAGGGCGTGGCTGCCCCGCCGGAGTTGTTGGTGATCAACAAGATCGACGCGGTGGACGCCACCCGGCTGACCGAGATCCGCGGCGCGGTGGGAACCGAGGCGGCCTTCGTGTCGGCGCGCACCGGCGAGGGACTGCCCGAACTCTTCGAGCGCATCCGCGAGTTCGTGGGCTCCTCCGACGTCGAACTGACCATCGCGGTGCCCTTCTCGCGTGGCGACATCGTCTCGCGCGTGCACAGCGAGGGTGAGGTACTCGCGGCCGACCATCACGCCGACGGCACCACGATGCGGGTGCGGGTGCCGTCCGCCTTCGCCGGGGAACTCGCGCCGCTCGCGGTCGACGCCTGACACCGCAAGTCACGAGTGGCCGATCACCTCATAGGTGACCGGCCACTCGTTTCGTCGTCGGGCGGGTTACTCGGCGTCGAGGTCGCTCTCGACGAGTTTGACGATCGCGTCGAGGGTGTTCTGATCGTCGGCGGTCACGACGACCTTGGTGCCCTTCTCCGCGCCAAGCGTCATGATCATCAGGGCCGAGCCGGCATCCACCGGTTCACCGCCCTCGACCGCGAGGGTGACCGGCGAGCCGGCGTCCGCGGCTGCCTCGGCGATGATGGTGGCCGGGCGTGCGTGCAGGCCGACGGCCGATCCGACGACGGCGGTGGTACTGGGCATGATCGCTCCTTTGCTGAGGTTGGTATTGGGTTCTACTCTGCCAAGTTCGACCGCGTGGCGGCGCGAATCCGGCGAGCGTGTCACGCCGCGACGGGCTCGTAGGCAGGAACCGTCAGGGCGGCGCGGCTGGTGTGCCACTGCTTGGCGGCGATCACCAGGACTGCCGACAATACGGTTCCGGCCGCCAGCGACACCAGGAACAGCAGCCAGTTGTTCATCGTGAAGAAGACGAAGATGCCGCCGTGCGGGGCGCGCTGGGTGACGCCGAAGGCCATGATCAAGGCGCCGGACAGTGCACCACCGGCCATCATCGAGGGGATCACCCGCAGCGGATCGACGGCGGCGAACGGGATGGCGCCCTCGGAGATGAACGACGCTCCGAGCAGCCATGCGGCCTTTCCGTTCTCACGTTCCGGCTCGGTGAACAGACCCGGGCGCAGCACGGTGGCGAGAGCCATCGCCAGCGGCGGAACCATGCCGGCACACATCACGGCTGCCATGATCTCCAACTGCGCGGTGGTGCCGACTGCGAGGCCCGTGGTCGCGAACAGGTACGCGGCCTTGTTCACCGGACCGCCGAGGTCGAAGCACATCATGAGACCGAGGACGATGCCCAGGATGATCGCCGAGCCACCCGACATGCTGTTGAGTCCGTCGGTCATCTGATCGGTGACCCAGGCCAGGGGCTTTCCGAGCAGCATGTACAACAGAACGCCGATGACCATGCTGCCGAGGAGCGGGATGATGACCACAGGCATCAGACCTCGCGCCCACTGCGGTAGCGGCAATCGCGAGATCCACAGGCAGACAACGCCGGCGATGAGACCGCCGATCAGGCCACCGATGAAGCTGGCGCCCACCTGGACCGAGACGAGACCTGCGACGAAACCGGGTGCGATGCCGGGCCGGTCGGCGATCGCGAACGATATGTAGCCGGCCAAGGCGGGGACGAGCATGCTCATGGCGAGACCGCCGACGGCGAAGAGGACCGCGCCGATGTATTGACCCAGTCCGCCGGCGGGGAGATCCCACAGGCTGTTGTTGAGGGCGATGAACTGTCCGTCGTTCAGGGCGCCGTCCGGGTCCAGATTCGTGTTGGCGATCTCATATCCACCGAGGAACGGGAGGAAGGCCAGAGCGATCAGCAGGCCGCCGGCCGCCACGAACGGGATCATGTAGCTGACGCCGGTCATCAACGCTTGCTGCAGCTGCTTGCCGAGACCGACGCCGCCTTCGGGCGTGGCGTCCGACGCATCGGCGCCGTCCCCGGCGGTGACCACCGCGGCGTTCGGGTTCTTCGCTGCCGCAACGGCTTCGGCGATCATCGTGTCTGGTTCGTTGATCGCGCGCTTGACGCCGGATGCGATGACGGGCTTGCCGTGGAAACGCTCCTTGCCCTTCACCCCGACGTCGGTGGCGAAGATGACTGCGTCGGCGTTCGCGATGACGTCCGAGGCGAAGGGTGTGGTGGCCGACGAGCCCTGGGTCTCGACGGCGAAGTCGACACCGGCGCGCTCCGCGGCGTACTTCAGCGCGTCGGCCGCCATGTAGGTGTGCGCGATTCCGGTCGGGCAGGCGGTGATCGCGACGATGCTCGGCCGGTCACCGGACTGATCGTCGGCCACCGGCGCCGATGTTGCGGCGGCGGGTTTGGTGACGGCGACGGTGGATGCGGGCTTCGCGGCCGGATCGATCGCCTCGTTGACCAGGGCGATGACCTGGGCGTCGTCGGGTGCGCTCCGGAGTGCCTCGACGAAGTCCGGCCGGACGAGGGCGCGGGCAAGTGAACTGAGCAGCTTCATGTGTTCGCTGGCGCCACCCTCGGGTGCGGCGATGAGGAACACCAGATCGGCGGGGCCGTCGGGTGCCCCGAAGTCGACCTTCTCCGACAGGCGTGCCATCGCGAGGCTCGCCTCGGTGACCGACGCGGCCCGGGCGTGGGGGGGGGCGATGCCGCGCGGCCGGCCGGGGGGCGGCAGGGCGTCGCGGGCAAGGGGGCCGGGGGGGGGGGGGGGCGGGTGGGGGGTCG
>NZ_JBEXMX010000153.1:0-5225 GCF_040610755.1 Gordonia sp. NPDC003585
AACTCGGTCATCGCCGCATCAAACTCCGAAGAGTTCGACGTGAACTTCCCCAGAGCATCCTGCAACGACCCCGCATGAGACTTCACCACCGTGTGATCAACCTCGAAAAAACCACTACCCGACAAAGCCGCGAAAACACTGCCACCAACTAATCGCCAGTGTCGACATTCAACATGCCGAGAGCAAACTCACCGAAGTCATCAAATCGCTCACCTGGAACAAAATCTCCCGTACCCGGCGACCAAATCTTCACCGGACACTCCCCATCCGCATCACGCTCCGACGTATCCAACACATACCACTCACCCATACCCGTATCGCTCACAATCACGAGCGACGCTGGCAGTCCGCTATCTAGACGCTCCCTGAGGCTTATGCCAACGCTCGGGACCCCAGACTCCGCAGTAACTGGCTTCCCGGGGATCAACCCGTAAAATTCTCTGGAGTTAACATCCCCAAGCCCTAACGACGCCACGAATTGGCGATACGACGGGGGGAATGCCACTCCAAGTTGAGACTCCGCATCGGCTATCTCGCCCTCAGTTACCGCGCCTTCGAAATCGCCGTCCTCAGCCGGTGCCCGGTCTATAAACGACCGCACTTCTTCGATACCCAAGAAATTATTCCTTTCGCTTCAGCACTCACGTGAAGTCGTGGCGCCTGGCCCGCCAGTATCTTCCACGCCAACTGTCGAATGCCGATCTGTTAATCCCAGAAGGGGTTGAACTAGGATTGATATGCAGCAATCCGTGATTCTCTTTATGTACCTGTTGTGTAAGTTCAACAATCGGGCTGTTGTCTCGCTGGCCGATATGGTGCAAGTTCAACGGATTTCCGTCATGCCCAATCGGAGCATTTCCTCGCTTCATTCGTTCGAGGTTGGTTCGGCCGCGCTCATCGACACGGGTCGGGTCGAATAGGTCGTCGCGCTGCCACACATTCTTACCCTTGACCTCCTCACGCGTCCAGAAATCACCCTTCCCCTTGAAGTGGATCTTAAGCCCGAGTGGGTCGACCGCGACGTGTGGGTTGTGGACGTAGGCGGTGGCGCTGGCCGGGTTGGGCCCCACACCCAACGGGTCGGGGCTGGTGTAGGTGGCCGTCGCCGGGTTGTAGAACCGGAACCGGTTGTAGAACAGCCCGCTTTCCGGGTCGTGTTGCTGACCGGCGAACCCCAACGGACTCGACACACCCTGCCAGGTGGTGTGCCCCCACACACTGCGCACCGCACGCCCAGCAACCTGCCCGGTGAGCGGGTCCACCAACTCCGTCGGCGCACCCGCCAAATCCGCGACGATCGCATAAAACTCGGTATCCACCCGCCCCTGCGACCACCCATCAACACCACCACGATGACCATCGGGTGCTGGATAGGCGACGGGTGGCGTGATGTCGGGTGGCGTGATGTCGGGTGTTGTCTTGTCTGGTGTGGTGTCGGTGTGCGGGGTGTGGTGGACAACTTCCTGAGACACCACGTCCCCACCATCGGGGTGATAGGTCCACACCCACGTCGACGACGCCCCGGCCGCAACCGGACCGCGCGGGGTCAGGGCCGTATTCGACTGCAGGACCAGATCGTTACCGTCCCACCCGAATACCACCTCATCAAGAATCCGGCCATCACGATCGACATGGGACTTGCTGACCCGACGCCCCAACCCGTCATAGCCGTACCGCCAGCGCGTCCCATCACCGCACCCCACCTCACGAATCTGGCCGCCATCGGTATACGAGAACTCGGTCACCTCCGCCTTACGGGACAACCGTGCCCGCACCCGCACCCGCAGCCGGCCCGCCGCATCATAGGTGAACCGATCCCGACCCACCCGAGTGACCAACGTCCCCGACCGAGACACCCGATCCGAACCATCCACCCGCGCCACACCCGCCACCGGCGACGCCGCCACCCCCACCGGCTGACCCGCACCACTATCCGCGCGCGCCAACACCCCCGACGGCGTGTACCCAAACCACTCACCACCACCAGCACCGGTACCCGCGGCGCGGGTGCCGCCGACAGTCGACGGGACCGCTGCGGTGACCCGGCCCGAAGCGTCCACATCAAAGCGCGTCGCCCCCGCCACCGCATCATCCACGCCGGTCACATACCCGTCGGCCCGATACGACCACACCCGCCCCGCCACCAACCGCTGCGCCCCGGTGGCCTGTTCCCCACCGGCGACTCGTTCCGCACCGGCCAGGACGTGTTGGCGCGACAGGCGGCCACGCCGGTCAAAAGACTGCCGTAACCGTGCCGACCGCCCGAACCGGCGTTCACTCTCCCGACCCGCCCCGTCATAGCCGAACCCGATCCGCCGACCTTCCGGGGTGGAAAAGCGTCCCCCGGCATCGATACCCGCCAACCGGCCGGCCGCATCGAAACCGAACGTCGCCGACCACGACCGCCCACCCGTGGTGACCTCCCGATCCGTACGCCGCCCCACACTGTCGAACCGTGACCGCACCACCACCCCGTTGACCGTCTCGGCCACCACCCGACCCACACCATCGCGCTCGAACTCCACGCGCGCATCACCATTGACCACCGACACCAAATCCCCAGCGACGTCATAGCCATACTCGGTCACACCATCAGCAGTGGCCGCCTCCGACACCAACCGCCCCAACAGATCAAAACGTCGAGCCCGAACATGCCCGAGCGCATCAGTCACCACCACCGGCCGGCCCAGACCATCCAACCCGAACGTGCTGCGCGCCCCGTTGTAGTCGGTTTCCGCGACCACCCGCGCATCCCGGTCACGCTCGAACCGCCACGACAAACCATCAGGACTACGCACCCAGGTCTGCTCCATCGTGGAGTCATACCCGATCTCCACACGCCCACCCGACGGGTCGATCACCGCCCGCGGATGATCGAACACCGTGTACTCGGTGCGCGTCACATGCCCAGCCTCATCAACCACCTCGACCTGGTTGCCCTCCGCGTCATAACCCAACAGCACCCCGGTCCCATCGGGATACACCTGGCCCAGCAACCAGCCCTCCACCGTGAACTCCGAGCTGGTCACCGCACCATCGGGGTCGGTCACCGCCACCACATCACCGAACACATTGCGCTCAAAACTCCACACCCGCTGCGCCGGATCAATCACCCGCACCACCCGACCCGCCGCGTCATAGTCAAACTCGGTGCGCGCACCATCGGCATCCACCCGCGCCGCAGTGACCACACCCGAAGCCCGCACCACATGCTCGAACCGCGTAACCGCACCCACCGGATCGGTCACCGCCACCACACTGCCGAACCCATCCAGCACGGCTTCACTGACCCGGCCGGCCTCATCGGTCACCCGCGCCGGCATCCCCCACGTCCCACGCTCGATGGAACTGACCCGGCCCTGCGGATCGGTCGTGGCCACCTCACACCCGAACTCATCGAACACCGTCTCCCAACGGGCACCATCACCACCGGTAAACGCCGTCGGATTGTGGTGCACATCGTGTTCGAACTCGGTCACCACCCCCTCGGCCGACACGATGCGCCACACATCACCGGCCGCGGTCGAGCGATACACCCACGGCTGAATCCGGCCCAACACCTCATCAACCAGCAACTCCTCGGCAACCACCAAACCCGGCTCAACCACGCTCGAGTCCACCGCACCGTCACGGCCACGACCAGTCAACCCCGCCCCAGCCAACCCACCCGACTCCAACAACGCCACGATCGGCAACTGCGCCAACCGCGCCAACCGCTCCTCGATACGCTCATCACGTTCGTGCTCGGCCAACACGTCGGTCACCGTCTCCACCAACACCACAATCCGGCCACCCACCGGGGCATCGGCACCCACATCCGGCAGATGCACCAACGCATTCGGGAACATCCCCGACGTACCGACCTGCCGCACCACCCGGCCGCGATCGTCGTACCGGTAGTGATACGACACCCGGTTGCGGTCAGTCCACGACACGATCCGCGCAGCATCGTCATAAGCGAACCGCATCGGCACACCACTGGAATTGACCACCTCGGCAAGATTGGCGCGCGCGTCATACCGGTAGGACACCACCGGGGTCGACACACCCACCTCATCACGCACCGCCAACCCCAACACCCGGCCCGTCACCGCATCAGTATCGACCTCGACCACCGCACCGCCACCATGACGAACCTCGCGGACCAACCCGCTCTGCTGGTCATACACCAACTCGAACCGGTGCCCCGTCCGCGACACCACCGCACTGAGCCCGATCACCACCGCCGAGTCCGCCACCCCCGCCAACGACGACGAACCCGCCACCGGTACCGAACCAACCGCCAACACCGAATCCCGGGGTACTTCATCCTGGTGCGGCTCATCAGCGGTCATCCGCACCGAGCCCTCATCGCCGACGACCGAAAACTCATACGTCACACCAGCAGCCACATTGCGTACCCGATACGCGCCATCAACAAACGACAACGGCATCGTGCCCACCCGCGGCATCACCTCACCGACCGCGTCAGGATCGGGCCGGTCGTACCACAACACCGAACCATCCACATTCACCAACGCGATACCGTCAGCATCCACCTCGACCCGGCAATCGAACAACGACGCCCACGACGGACCAAACGCCGTCCCCAACCCGAACGACGACACCGCTTTACGCTCCACAATCAACGGCAACTCGCCACCGATCGTCAGATCCACAAAATCATCGACCATCGCCCCGGTCGCCATATCCACCGGCTCGGCACCACGGCAGATATACCGCGACGGACGAGCCCGCTCCGCCAACTCCTTCGCCGCGTTCTTCCCCACCCCCTTCATACCCAGCTTCGCCAACTGGGCACCCTTACCCGCCCCCGGAATCGCACCGGCCGCCGACATCGCGAACTCACCCCACGACATATTCCCCGTCAACGTCAACGCCAACCCGATACCCACACCAATACCCGCGATGATCCCACCCACCAACGTGCCCAACCCCGGCAACAACGCCACCAACGAGCCCACCGTGATCAACACATCCGAAATCGTCTTCAACACATCAGCATGCTCATCAATCCAATTACTCACCGACTTCCAAAACGCCTTCCAGCCCTTCGGATTCTCCTCAAACGGCGTGTCCTTCTGCCCATCCAACACATCAACCGCGGTCTGAGTGATCGCCTCCATCCGCCGATGCACACCCTCACCATCACCCAACAACCGCTCCCACACACCCACCGCCGCCGTATACCGCCCCCACGCCGCCGACAACTGCCCCGCCACCGC
>NZ_JBEXMX010000154.1:0-5216 GCF_040610755.1 Gordonia sp. NPDC003585
CGACAAGTGCCCTGGGCTCGCGTTCGTCGGACGGACCCGACGAGCGTCTCGATCCGTTCGACGACGACGACAACGACTTGGCGCCCGCACCCTCTTCGCGACCAGAACCTGCCGGTCGCGGTCTCGACAAGCCGGCAGGCGACAAGTCGGCGCTTGCGTACTCAGCGGTGCGCTCTGACCCCGACCGTGATTCCCCGATCGATGCTGCTCCGGAGGAACCCGTGCGCCCGAACCTGGCCAAGCCGGCCGACAACCGACGACCCGCCGCACCACCAGAAGCCCGACGCCGCGTCAACCGGATGGCGATCTGGGCGCTCGTGTTGTCGATGCTGGGCATCACGGCGCTGATCGGTATCGGCCTGGGCTACAAGTCCGTGATCGACATTGGCCGCTCACGAGAAGAGGGCCGGCCATATGCGGTCGCGGCCATCGTGGTCGGCTCCCTTTACGTATTCGTGTTCGTGGTCGGCTTGATCGTCTACTGGTGGATCCGTAGCGGTAGCTGATCCGCCGTCGTGTAACCTACGGCCGACTTCCGGACGCAATCGCCAACTCGCGCAGGGCATCCCGTGTCGACTGGGCCAGGTTCTCCTGAGCGGAACGGTCGAGTCCGGTTCCGGCGCCGAGGACCGGGTCGTACTCGAGAGCGATCACGCCGGCCACCTCGCCCGCCACGGCCGCCACCACGAGATCTTGCAGCGGACGCGGATCGATATCGGGCACTTGAGGATTGATCACGATGATCGTCCTACTCAGCACGCCCATGCGTTGCCACTGGTCGAGGTAGATGCGTGCACGGTTCAGCAAGTCGGGCCGCGGACTCAGCACGAGGACCGGAATCATGTGCTGCGCCAACGGACCTTCGGCAAGATCAGGCAGCACCGACAGGGCGCGGGCACCGGCGTCGACCACCGGCACTGCGCCCTGACCCCACGCGTAGGCGACGCTTTCGCTGATCGTGTCCTCGTCGTGCGCGAGGTACAGACCAGTGCCGAACGTCGACCGCAGGAGGTCGGGGTCGCCGCCCGCACGCATGCGGAGTTCGAGATCCCGTCGTTGCCGGCGGCGTCGATCCACCACGACGATTCGCCCAGAGTGGTTGCGGCACGGTGATCGGCGAGCAGCGCCGCGATCACCGAGGTGCCGACACCACCGGCGGTGCCGCACGATGACCGGACGCTCGGGCCAGGGTGGTGGCTGGGTCACGGCACGATCAAGTAGAAAGCCGTCTTTAGCGATTGGGGTGTCCGGACCGTAGTCTTGGACACGTAGGTTTGAACGGCGACCGTGCTCAGCCCGGAACCCGTCATCACCTCGCGCACGATCTTCTGTCCAGGTCGAGGACCAAAGGCCGCCGGAATCCAATAGTCACGATAGAAGGCCCGACTCCCCAAAGCGGTGATTCCGATCAGAAATCGGCACTGTGGATTTCGCGTCCATCCACGGCCGTTTCCGGTGAAGCCTCGAGAGGTCAGTGTGACTTTGACGACGCCCGGCTTCCGACTCTTCGAGGAGAGTCCCACGTCGAACGAACCACGACAGTAGTCATGATCACCGACTGTCGCGATGATCGGACTGTAGATCGCGATGTTGCCGAGGGGACGGTCGGCTCGCGCCGGGGCGGCACCAAACAGCATGGCCATGACGGCCACTGCGATCGATACGACTGCACTCTTGCGCACCATTCGAGGTCTCCTCAGTTCGGTCGTGCTTCTTGTGGCCACGCGATGTTCACACCGGGCACCACGGATTTCAGTGCTGCCGCACCCTGTTTCGTCAGAGCGCGAGCACTCTGCTCGACCTGCGGACCCAACACCCGATACGGGGCAGTGGCCTGCTCCACCGACCACCCGAACTTCTGGCCGGCGATATTGCCGCTCACATCACCACGCTTGTTCACCACATAACTCACCGCCGGCAACCCAGCACGCTTGGCCTCATCAGGACCCAGGGTCAGCACAAACTGGTTCCCTTCCGGATTCGGCAACGCATGCTTGGGACCCGGGTTCTGCTGCCACGGCGCCCGCGGATTCGCCCCCGGATCCCCCGCACCCAACGTGTACGCCACAACACCAGCAGCCACCGTGCCCGCCAAACCCACCACCGCCACCGGAACACCCAGCAACGCAGCACCCGTCACCGCGCCCACACCAGCGCCAATCAGGGCACCCGGACCGACGAACGGCCAGGGCGCAAGCGGCTCGATTGCAAGCCCGACCGCCGCACCAATGCCCGCGCCGACCGCGGCACCCGCGAGCCCACCCACAGCCGCCGCAGCCACCGTCGCACCCACCGCGACCGTGCCACCGGCCATCACACCGATGATCGTCGACGCAGCCTGACGACTCGCCTCATCCTTGGGCACGCCTACCGAAATCAAACCCTGTGCGATCTTCGACTCCCCATACGCAGACCACGCATTGATCGAGTTCACATCTCGAACACTCATGCCCTGCGGGATGTCGGTGATGAAGTTGCCGATACGAATCTTGTTCGGCGGCGGCGCAATCGGCCGCACCGGAGCCACCGGCTTCGGCGCGGTCAACGGACGATTCGGCACCGGCGAATACCGATCTCCATAATCAATCACCTCAGGCACATACGGCTGATACGGCGCCTCCTGCGGCGGACCCGGCACCGAACCTGGACCCGGCTCCACCAACGGAACCTCATTACCCGGCGACGGCGCCGGGGTGGTACCGCCCTGCTCCGGAACGCCCGGCGTTGTACCACCCTGCTCCGGAACACCATGAGCGACACCAGCACCCACACCCGTCGCCAGCGCGGCAGCCATTGCGGCGACACTCAACGACAGCCGTACCGAGCCCACTCCGTCGGCCTCCCGACGATGCTTCGACCGTCCCCGAGTTGATTGCTCACCTGTGATTTCCTCTCCTCCAGCGGCTCCCCCCGGGAGCACAGCGATTGTCGTTGTCGGCAAACACTTGTCAGCCCTCGTCCTTGGTTATCGACGCGATCCACGTCCTGCCTTCCAGCGACTCGGTGCGAATCACCTGCGGGTAGACGATCGGGGCGCCGCCGGTGGGCGGAAACACGCTGAGCCGCACCCGGTAGGTGCCTTCTCCGATGCTGGTGATCACCAAGCAGTGGTGAGATCCCGGACGAACGTTGTCGATGATGGCCTGCAGGACGTTCTCCGAATCCACTGCACCGGCCAGGGTTACGAGCCGAGCCTGCCGTGCGGAACGGGTGACGTAGTAGGCGTAGTTGAACGCCTTGATGGCACCGGCACCTGACCGCTGATCTCCCGCGTCGTTGCCGGTGGTGACCGGACCCCGGGTCGATGACGGGCAGTCGTTGGTGGGCGTCGACGAGATCGTGTCGTCGGGCGATGGCGTCGAACTCTGCGCGGCAACCGATTCCGTGGCGCGAGGTTCGCTGCCGCCGGTCAGCGCTAGTGTAAGGCCTCCGATGAGCGCAACTGCCACAAGAGCCGCCGCAGAGGCGAGAACCGCACCTCGATGGTCGTCCCAGACCCCGCGGACAGCTGACAGGCGCCCAGTCCGAGGTGGTGTGCGGTTGGGGGGCTCGAAGAGCGTCTCCCACTCTTGTGGAGCTCGCTCAGCCCTTGCCGCAGGCACTGCAGCCGGACGCTGGGGTTCAGACGGTGCTGTGGCGGCCGGACGCGGAGTTCCGAGTCGCGCCGCGGCGAGGTGGTCGGCGAGGACCCGGCCAGTTCTGGTGTCGGGTGTCGCGGCCGGCGGTTCGAGGTCATCGAACCAGCGCAAGGTCGGTTTCATCGCGTCAGCACCGGAACCGAGCATGACTCAACCCAGGCAGACCCTGCCCAGCTGATAGCCCTATCCCCCGACTGCTCACCGCAAGTTCCCCCGACGACAAATGCCCTGCACTTGAAACACTCTGAGCGCGACGCTACATCAGATCAAATGTGGAATTCATCCCGGCATCCACAGGTGTGTGCCCAGTCACAGTCGAGTGCATGGCTCTGGGCACGACGGTCCAAGCGACGGGCGCAGTGCTCCGCGGCAACAGTCGCTGTCTCCTATCGTGCTGAAAGCTGTCACCGTAGGGCCGGACCTGCTTGAGCGGACGCTCAGCCGCCGGAGCACCCGCACGGGGCCAGGCGGTCGGTGGTGGGGCGTGTTTGGAATCTGTCCCCACCAGGGACCGGCACAGGCTTGCCGGACGCGGTGGCACACTCACTCGCGATTTCAACTACACCCGGAGGTCGTGGCGCGTCATACTTTCAAAAGCTATGACTCCATGAGCATTCTCGTTTGGTCGATGACGGCCGGCTTCGCCTTACTGGCGAACGACGCGGCACGAGTTACATTCCGCAAGAATGAGGTGCGTGGTGGGGTGGTGGAGCCTAGGAGATTCGAACTCCTGACATCCGCCTTGCAAAGGCGGCGCTCTACCAACTGAGCTAAGGCCCCTGGTTCTTGGTGGGCCTAGGAGGACTTGAACCTCCGACCTCTTCGTTATCAGCGAAGCGCTCTAACCGCCTGAGCTATAGGCCCTTGAACCGAGGTGTGAGATTACCCGACCCGACGCTCAAGTAGCAAAACGGCTGGTCGGTGGGCCCTGGGAGCCTACGCTGCGCGGTGACACGCCACGGCGACCATTTCGGTGACCGTCACCGCGGGGCTCTCGACCCGAATGCCCGAACGCGATCGCCACTCCGTAGGAAAGCTGTACGTCTCGACCCCACCACATGCACTGTGCACTTGGTCGGCCTCCCAGGTACAGATTTCCGACGGGTCCGCCGTCAGTCCAGGTCGGCGAGTGTGACCTCGGCGCCACCGACGAGGTCGGCACAGATGTTGTAGATGTAGGACCCGATGGTGGCCAGAGCGGTGATGAGGATGGCATTGACCGCGCCTAGCAACGCCGACGCACCGAACACGGTTGTGGCGCTCACGATGTCGCCTTCGCTCGCCGAACCGTCGGCGGTGACGAGGGTGCCGAAGGAGTTGTTCACCTGGTCCCAGACGCCCATGCCGTCGAGCACGAGGTAGAGCACGGCGATCGCGATCATCCAGATGATGAAGCCGATGACCGAGAGCACCGCGGCGATCTTGAACGTCGCCCAGGGATCGATCCGGCGGATTTGGACGGCCGCACGCAGCGGAGTGTTGGCGCGGACCTGTGCCGGCGCCGACCGTGCCGACGGTTTGGTCGCCGCAGCGGCCGCGGCCGTCTGTTTGGCCTCGGTGTGGTGGATCGCGTGGAGG
>NZ_JBEXMX010000155.1:0-5184 GCF_040610755.1 Gordonia sp. NPDC003585
GTGGTGTCAGTCCGTCGACCCAACGCATCGATCCGGGCGACCGCCCGCCCGGCCACATCCACCTCGTAGCGGGTGTGCGCGTCGTTGTAATCGGTTTCGGCGACCAGCCGACCGGTCCGGTCGTAGTCGAACCGCCACACCAAACCATCCGGGTTGATGACCTCACGAACCTGCAACTGCGTGTCATAACGCCAGCGACGTTCAGCTCAGCGCGAGCGACTCTTTGCCTCTCTCGTGAGTGCCCGATGGATAGACGCATACCCATTGTCCTCAAGGTATCGCACTCCGAAGCGCGCCGAAGCGATCGACCGCACACGAACTAGGTTTAACGAACCTCCCACTATCGAAATGAGTGGCACACCAGCATAAAGGAATGACCGATTATCATACGCAGATAAGTGTCGATCCATCTCAACACGCCGACCATCGATCGCTGTTGCCAAATAGAATACTTCCGTTGCACCCAGGTCGGCTATTTCGTCGAACTCACAGGATCCAAGTGGATATTCAAACTTTCCATTGCGAGACACGCGGCCAACGTACACCGCGAATCCGCTGAATCGAGTGTCGACGTTAAGCAACATTTCAGAGACTTCGTTCAAGGTGAAGTCACCAAAATTGCGATTAGTTCCCTTTGGTCCGCGGTGCCATCCCTCAGTATCAATCTGGTCCGCTGTCATCAGGGCCGATTTGGGCATGACTAATTGTACTTCAGGAAGAAGACATGGTCGAAGGCGCCGCTACTCCGCAGATCAGAAATTGCCTTTACCTCTCTGGCCACTGGGTTTCCGCCCTTCGTTGCCCGCCCAACTTGAATTGCAATATTTCGACCACTATCCGGGTTGTGCATGACGAGGTCCGCGAAGCGCTGTGCCTTGTGACCGCCTGCAGGGATCGCTATTCGCTGCTCGGGGAGAGAACCGCCCGACACCGTTCTGTAGCCGCGTGCACCGAGTCGCTTTTCTGCTTCGGCGATTCTCGCAACATGGGCTGGAGATCCACGACGCCCGAATGGGTTGGGCGGCTTGCAAGCCAGTCCGAGTGGGTCGATCCAGGTGTGGGGGTTGTGGACGTAGGCGGTGGCACTGTTGGGGTTGGGTGCGATCCCGAGTGGGTCGGGGCTGGTGTAGGTGGTGGTGGCCGGGTTGTAGTAGCGGTACCGGTTGTAATGCAAACCGGTTTCCGGATCATACTGCTGCCCGGCAAACCGCAACGGGGTGCCGACACCCTGCCAACGCGTGTCACCCCACACCGTGCGCGTCGCACGCCCCACCACCTGCCCCGACACGGGATCGACCAGCTCGGTCGGCGCGTCCGACAGATCGGCGACGATCGCATGAAACTCGTTATCGATCTGGGCTTGCGACCACCCGGCCGGATCCCCGCCGGCCGGCGGGTGCGTACCACCCTGACCGCCGCCGTCGTCGTTGCCGTTGGCGGGGTGGGTGGGGGTGTGGTGGCGGGTGTGTTGTTCCAGCGGCTCGCCCGTATCGGGGTGATAGGTCCAGATCCAGGTCGACGCCGCCCCGGCCGGAACCTGACCGCGCGCAGTGTGGGCGATGTTGGTTTGGGCCACCACATCATCGCCATCCCAGCCGAACACCACCGTGTCCAACAAGCGTCCATCAGCGGCCGTGTGCGTTTTCGACACCCGACGCCCGAACGGGTCATACCCGTAACGCCATGTGCTGCCATCGGCACACACCACCGTGCGGATCTGCCCGGCACTGGTGTAGGTGAAGCGGGTGACCTCCGGGCCCCGCGACAACCGGTGACGGCGACGCTGCACCAACTGGCCCGCCGCGTCATACACAAACCGATCCCGACCGATCCGGGTGATCAACGTGCCCCGCCGCGACACCCGACGATCCCCACCCGTAGCTGCCGGACCCGCCACCGGCGACGACGCCACCCCAACGGTAGGCAACCCACCCGACACCGAGTCCAACAGCCCAGCCGGCGTGTAGGAAAACCGTTCGGCCACAGCAGGTCTGCCGGTAGGTGTGCAGGCGGTGATGCGGCCGGTCGCGTCCACCTCGACGCCCACGGGGCCGGTGACCGCGTCATCGCAACCCACGACATAGGAGTCGCGGCGATACGACCAGCGCCGCCGGGCCACCGTCGGCCGGACCGCGGGACCGGAGTGTGTGCCTTCGAGATCGGGTGCCTGCCCAGGCATGCTGGTGGTGACGGATTGTTCGATCAGCCGGTCACGTACATCGAAACGCTGCGCCAGATGGGCGCGCGCACCCATCGCACGCGAGATTTCGCGCCCGGACCGGTCGTAGCCGAACCGCAATCCATCCACCACACCGGCACCCGAACCGGTACCGGCGTGCTGGGCGGGGTCACCGTCTGAGGTGTCGGCGTAGGTGGTCACCGTCGACAAGGTGCCACCGGCACTCCACCCATACTGCGACACCCACCGGCCGTGCCCGGCAGCCACAGCGGCAGCCGGCACCTCGACGGTGCGGGTGGCGCGACGCCCTATTGGATCAACATGCCAGCGGCTGACGATACCGTTGATGCTCTCCCCGATCACCGCACCGGACGCGGGATCACGCTCAAGATCGACCACCGCATCAGCGTTGGCAGCCTGCACCAGTTCCCCGGCCCGGTTGAACCGAAACTCGGTGCGCCCGTCCACCTCCGAGGAGGTGGCTACGATCCGGCCGGCCGCGTCATAGTCGGTAGTGGTTTCGCGCCCCAACGCATCCATGCGGGCCACAACACGCCTGGCCACGTCCACCCGATAGGTGGTGTGTGCACCGTTGTAGTCGGTCTCGCCGATCAATCGGCCGGCCCGGTCGTAGTCGAATCGCCACACCAATCCGTCTGGGTTGGTGACCTCACGAATCTGCAGCTGCGAGTCATAGGCCAGCCGCAACAGGGCGCCATCTGCGGTCACGGTCTCGGCCGTGGCGTCCATCACCCCATACCGCACGCCATGGCGGCCGCCGATCTCGTCGACCGCTGCCACGAGATTGCCCTCGGCGTCATAGGTTGCTTCCTCGCGAGAACCATCAGCATGCACTCGCTCCAGCAAATGGCCGTGGGCAGACCAGCGTTGCCGCGTCTGGTGGCCTTCCGGGTCGAGCACCGACGTCACGTTCCCGAACACGTCACGCTCGTAGGACACCACCCGACCCGCCGGATCGATCACCCGTACCGGACGGCCCGCCGCATCCGACTCGATCACGGTCCTCGCGCCGCCCGGGTCGGTGATCGCCGCCAGCACCGACCCCGACTCGCGGTAGTCATAGTCGTAACGAGTGGTCGATCCGTCGGGCCTGGTCACCGCTACCACATTGCCCGCGACGTCCACCGTCACCTCGGTGACACGGCCGGCCGCATCGACCAGTCGGGTCGCCATCCCCAACGGCGCGTACTCGATACTCGTGGCCGCACCCTGGGCGGTTTCCTCGGCCAGCACCAACCCATCCCGGTCGCGACGCCACCGCGTGACCACCCCAGCAGCGTCCACCTCGCGGGCGACACGCTGCCGATCAAACTCCAACGTACGGATGCCACCCGCGGCACTGATTTCTTGCCAGACTTGTCCGTCGGGGTCACACCGGAACATCTCGAAACGCACATCACCCAACACCTCATCAACCAGCAACGCCTCATCGACCCCGGCCAGCACAGCCTCACCCGCCGCCACATGCCCGCCGCCACCGGTGAACACCCGACCCGGCAACCGCACACCCACACCCTCGACGCCCTCGGCCGTCAACGCCGACACCAACGGCAACCGGCTCAGACGGTCGATCACCGCACCGATCTGCCCACCCCCACCCGGGGTAGACATCGCGGCAACATCCATCGCAGTAGCGGTCTCCACGATCACCGACACCGTGCCACCAGCGACCGCATCCGGACCGGTATCCGGCAGATACACAAACGCATTCGCATACACACCAGCCGTCCCGGCCTGCGCCACACACCGGCCCTGCCCATCGAACCGATGCCGATACGCCGTGCCATTACGGTCGGTCCACCCACACATCCGGCCCGCACCGTCGTACTCATAACGCATCGCCTGCCCCGACGAATTGATCACCTCCACCAACTCATCGGCCGCCGAATACCCGTACCGCACCACCTCCACCACCGCCGTCATGTCCGACGAGGACGACCCATCGCTCACCGACAACCCCACCACCCGACCCGACACCGCATCAGTGGCCACCGACACCACCGCACCACCCGAAAGCCGCACCCGCACCGGGAAACCCGACCGCGGATCGTAATCAATCTCATAACGGTGACCACTGTGATGCACCACCGCCGTGCACCCCACCACCACCGAAAAATCCGTCACCCCCGCCAACGACGACTCCGGCACCCCCACAGCCGACACAGCAGAAACCTCCGCAGCGCCACCCCCGCCACCGACCAACCCAGCGTCCGCGATGCCAGCGCCCTCGGTGCCAGTGTCCTCGGCGGTATCCACCCGCACCGACGACGCCTCACCCGTGACCGCGAACACATACGTGACACCAGCAGCAACATCACGCACCCGGTAGGCGCCATCCACAAACGACAACCGCCACCCCGACACCTCCCGCGACCCGACCTCGCCGTCACCCTCAGGCAGCCCGAACCCGACCCCCGCCCCGTCCGGGCCGATGAACATCACCTGATCGCGGTCGATCTCGACCACACAATCCAACAACGACACCCACGACGGACCAAACGAACGTCCCGCCCGAAACGACGTCATCAAATGACGCTCGAACACAAACGGGAACACCCCATCAATCCGCACATCCACATCGGTGTCGACCACATCCCCCGACGCCATATCCACAGGCTCACCCCGACACGCCCGACCGAACTTGGCCAACTTCCCGACCTGCGCCGCCTTACCCCCTGGAAAAGCACCGGCCGCCGACATCGCGAACTCACCCCACGACATATTCCCCGTCAACGTCAACGCCAACCCAATACCCACACCAATACCCGCGATGATCCCACCCACCAACGTGCCCAACCCCGGCAACAACGCCACCAACGAACCCACCGTGATCAACACATCCGAAATCGTCTTCAACACATCAGCATGCTCATCAATCCAATTACCCACCGACTTCCAAAACGCCTTCCACCCCTTCGGATTCTCCTCAAACGGCGTGTCCTTCTGCCCATCCAACACATCCACCGCGGTCTGAGTGATCGCCT
>NZ_JBEXMX010000156.1:0-5162 GCF_040610755.1 Gordonia sp. NPDC003585
ATAGATACGCCGCCGCTCGACGCAGCACCTCGTTCTCCTGCTCAAGCAGGCGGATCCGCTTACGGGCCTCGCGCAGTTCAGCGGACTCGGTCGAGGTCACGCCAGGGCTGCGGCCCCCATCAATATTCGCGCGTCGCATCCACTTGTGCAGCGTCATCGGGTGCACACCGAAGTCGTTGGCGACCTGCTCGATCGTGACGCCTTCTCCACGATCACGAGCCACCCGGATCGCATCGTCTCGGAGCTCCTGGGGGTACGGCTTGGGCACAGCTACATCCTTCCCGACCGCCCGAAGGCAAGCCAGATCAGATGTCACCTATCCGTGCAGCAGTCCCTAGCGACAGTCCCGCGCGGATACTGGGGAACTAAACCAGGAGTACGTTAAACGGTTTCGTTGTTCGGCCACCAGCTGGTTTTGCCTAGTAGTGTCGCGATGGCCGGCACGACGATGGTGCGCACTATAAAGGTGTCGAGCAGTAGTCCGATACCGATGATCAGTCCAACTTGGGTCATGATGGAGATCGAGCCAGCCATGAGGCCGAACATGCTGGCAGCGAAGATGAGGCCGGCCGAGGTGATGACCGATCCGGTGTTGGTGACGGTTCGTAGAACGCCGATTCGTATGTTGTTCTGGGATTCCTCGCGTAGGCGAGAGATGAGCAGCATGTTGTAGTCTGCGCCGACGGCGACGAGGACTATGAAAGCCAATAGCGGTACAGGCCAGGCGATCTCGGTTTTGAGGATGTGTTGGAAGATTAGGACGCCGATGCCCAGTGCCGCGGTGTAGTTGAGGACGACGGTTCCTAGGAGATACAGCGGTGCGATGAGTGCTCGGAGGAGAAGGATTAGGATCAGGCCGACGATGATGAGGGTTGCCAGTGCCAGGAGTTGAAAGTCGTCGGCGAGTAGGCGTTGCAGGTCGGCGTTGATGGCGGGGAATCCGGCGATTGCGATGTGGGAGTCCTCCAGGGTGGTGTTCGGTCTGGCGGCGTTTGCAACATCGGTGATGGTGTTGGTCAGTTGTATGGCTTCGGTGCTGTAGGGGTCGAAGCTGGTTTGTATTGCGTAGCGCACGGTATGGCCGTCGGGCGAGACGAATTGGCGAGCGACATCGACAAAGCGGCGGTCTGCGTTGGCTTGAGGTGGCAGGTAGAAGCCGGTCGCGGAGTCTGTTCCGGCGGTTTCGCGGGCGGAGGTTTGGAGTTGCGTGGCTAGGGTGGCCATCCCGGCTAGTTGCTGAAGGTTGCTGTCGATCAGCGCGGACACGCCGTCGGCGAGTTGTCGTGATCCTGCGGCGAGCTGACTCACGCCAGTTTGGAGTTGAGTGATCTTAGCGGGCAGGTCTTGGTTGTTGATGGTGCTCAGGGTGGAGTTGAGGGAGTTGACGGTTGCGGTGAGTTGGTCGGTGACCGTCGTGAGGGGTGTGTCTAGTTGTGCGAGTTGTGTTGACAGGGTGGTGATCTGGTCGAGCAGTCCACTCCCTAGTGTGGCGTTGAGGTCGCGAATCTGTGCGCGCAGGGTTGCGCACTGGGGGACTTGGGCGCACCAGGGCGCTGAGTCGAGGAGGGGTAGGATTGAGGTCACTGTTGTCAGCGCCGCGGATGTTTGGCGGGTCAGGGCGGCAAGTTGTGGGGCGTTCTGTGAGGCGCGGTCGAGTGCGGGCGCGGACGCGGCGAGCTGGCGCAGGAGTGGTTGGTACTGCTGGATTTGTTGACCGGCGGTGCTTGCTTGGGTGAGGATACCGGCGAGTGGCGTCAGGTTGAGGCGTAGCTGGGTGTCGAGTTGGGCCAGCCCGTCGGCGAGCTGGTTGGCACCGGAGCGCAACTGCTCGAGGTCGCCTTTTCGTTGCTGGCCGTCTGCGACGGCGCCTGCCACCTGGTCCCCGATCTGACCGTTCTGCCACGACAGCTCGGCCTGTTCGAGTTTGTCGCCGGTGGGGCGGGTGACGCCGATGACGCGAGTCACCCCGGGAATTTGGGATACCCGCGAAGCCATCTGCTCGAGGTCGGCAAGTCCGCTGGCGGTGCGTAGGTCGATCGGCGCATCCACCACAAGAAACTCAGCAACCGTCACATCTGTGGGGAAATGGCGGTCAAGCAGCGCATATCCCTGGTTGCTGTCGGTCGTCGCGGGTTGGCCCTGGCGGTCGTCATAGGTGATGTGGATACCCATCGCGATCGTGCTCAGCACGATCAGCCCCACCATCGTTATAGCGAGAAGGGGGACTGGGCGGCGGACGACAAGCACCGCCACGCGATTCCAGTACTTGCGCGTGAGGTCTCGTCGGGGGTTGCCCCAACCGAAGCGGGCTGCCCACTGCAGCACCGGCGGCAGCAAGGTGACAGTGGCGAGGAACCCGATGAGGATCGCGATCGCGCAGGCCGGACCCAAGGTGGAAAAGACGCTCAGTTCGCCGAACGCCATAGCCAGGAATGCCAGTGCCACCGTCGCCGCCGAGGCCAAGATGACCCGTCCGATCGTCGCTGTAGCGTCCACAAGAGCATCCGCGGTAGGCGCGCCTTGGCGCAACCGCTCGTGATAGCGGCTGATGAAAAAGACTGAGTAGTCCACCCCGGCCCCGAGCAGAATGACCGTCATGAATGCGACGGTGAACTGAGACACCGGCATTCCGAGCTCACCTAGTGCGGACAAGACGCCGCGGCCCACCCCAAGGCTGACACCAATCACCAGCAACGGCACCAGTGCTGTGAACAGCGATCGGTACACCACCAGCAAGATCAGGGCGATCAGCGCGACTGTGGCCAAAGTGATCACGACCAGGTCGCTCTCGGCACTCACGATCTGATCACTGAAGGTGGCTGCGGGTCCGGTGACATGAACCGCGGTACCAGTATCTTCAAACACCCGGCGTGCGGTTTCGCGGACGGTTTCCACCGCATGAGTCGCCGCCGGACCGCCCAGGGTCCCCGAGACCCCGACGGGCAGATACCAGGCCTTGCCATCCTCACTCAACGCCTGGCGGGCAGTGATCGGATCCGACAGCAAGTCACGAACCGATTGCACATCGTCAAAATTTTCACGGAGCTGTAGGACCAACGCGTCGTATCGCTCTCGCGTGACCTCTGTAAGCCCATTCGGGTTCTCCATGGTCACGAAGACAGTGGTCTTAGCGCCCTTTTCCCCGAATGCGCCACCCATTTGATCAAGAGCTTGAAAGGACGGAACCCCTGCAGGGATCGGATCTACCGATTGCTGCCGCACCACCGTCTCCAACTGAGGAAACAGCACCGCCAACACCACCCCGACAGCTATCCACACCCCGATGACCAGGGACTTGTGCGTCAAAGTGAACCGCGCGATTCGTCCCAACGTGGAGCTGTACTCGCTGCGCTCGACCAACGGCCGCCTTGCCAAGCGCTTGTCATCGGGACGATGGACCACCATACGCAGTACCTCACCAACTCATCTGGCCCACAGTGGAACCATCGGTAGCGCTACGCTACAAGTTGTAGCGTAAAAGTGGAAGGCGGTGAGGCTATGTAGGCGGGCGCCGCCTGTGCGCCGCAAGAAAGTCATCGACGAGGCGCTCGAGATCAGCGACATCCATCGCGCGAATCCCGGTGAGCTTGGCGAAGACCAGAGGGCCTGCCAGCTGAGTGATCGCCATGGTCAAGTCCGGATCGTCGAGTTCAGCGGCGGCCGCGCTACTTGTCAACACTCGATCAAAGGGTTCTCGGTACTGGTTGACTACGCGCATCCGCAACGGCCCCAATGCGTTTGGTTCTTCGCCAGGTTGCTTGGGAACCATTGCCAACCAAGCCAGTGTGGTCAACTGCAACGGAGCCTGTTCGATGAGAGCAGCCTGGCGTTGCATCAATGTGACCAGGTCATCGCGAATCGATTGCGAGGTTTCAGGGTTGTCCACCTGAGGCAACAACCGCTCGAAGGCTGCTGCCACCAGGTCCGTGGTGCTCTCAAAATGTCGATACAGCGTGGTGCGGGCTACGCGAGATAGCCGGGTTACAGCCTCCACGGTGACCGCTTCGACCCCACCGCTGCTGAGCAGGGTCGCGGCAGCATCCAACAACCGCGCCCGCGAGCGAACCCGCCTCGGGTCCACATCATCGATATCGGCGATCTCCACCCTTGCCCACTTCCCGCTCCAGACCAACAGCACAAACGATACCGTCGGTAACAGAACGAAACTGCGAGTGCTCGAACACCGAACGAGGACCGCAGAGAGGACCACCCAATGGGCTTCGATCAGCGGCTACCAGCGCACTCGCCATCATGTATGGGATGTGGCAGCGACAACCCCAGCGGACTCCAGCTCGAGGTATACAGGCATGACGACCACGTCTACGCTGATCTAACCTTCGACGAACGCCAATCAGGAGCACCCGGCCTAGCTGTACCGACCCGGGACGTTAGGTACGGCGTTCGGCGAGTCGACGTGACATAGGGAAGACCTCCGAGTGAGGTGTGGAGCTGTCTAAGAACCGCTCCTCAACCCGGAGGTCTTCATGTCCCACCGTAATTCACCGCTGTCCCCGACTGGCCGGTTGCGTCTGGCTCGGTGTGTTGTGGACGACCGGTGGCCACTGCGCCGCGCAGCTGACCGGTTCAACGTGTCAGTCACCACGGCCAAGCGATGGGCGGATCGCTACCGCGACCACGGGCCGGCCGGAATGGGTGATCGGTCCAGCCGGCCCCGATCGTGTCCGCATCGCACCAGCCGGCGCCGGGAACGCCGGGTCGTCGGGTTACGCGTCTCCCGCCGCTGGGGGCCAGCCCGGATCGGATACCACCTGGGGTTGAACGTCTCCACGGTGCACCGCATCCTCACCCGCTACGGCTGCCTATGTGGTTCCCCCGGAATCGTGGAGGACTCCTCTATGCGGCTTCGGGCTCGGTGACTGCGGTGTTCTCGTAGTCGACCGGACTCATCATCCCGATCGCGCTGTGGCGACGCTGGTGATTGTAGAAGCCGTAGCACCACTCCAACACGACCGCCTGCGCCTCCATGATAGTATGGAACTCGTTGCGTGACAACACTTCCCACTCCAAAGAAGAGAAGAATGCCTCCGCTGCGGCGTTGTCGAAACATTGACCGGCTAATCGTGGTCGAGCCTGCGGCAACGATCGGCCGATGGTTCATTGTCGATCTGGTTTGCGGCGTTGCCGTCGGAGTTGTTCGTCGT
>NZ_JBEXMX010000157.1:0-4956 GCF_040610755.1 Gordonia sp. NPDC003585
GGCAGCGCCGACGCCGTCTCACCCACGGTCGCCGCGACCATCGCACGCCGCCTCGCACCCATCCGCCTCGTCGATGACGCCGCGCCCGACGCCCCGCTCGAAACCACCATCACCCTCGACCGGCTGCTCGGGATCGCCGACTTCGGCACCTACGACATCGACCAGTTGTGGGCGCCGAAGTCGTTGGACGCCTTCCTGAATGTGCCGTTCGGGGTGAGCGGCAGTGGCAGCCCGGTGCATCTGAATCTGAAGGAATCCGCCCAGGAGGGCATGGGTCCGCACGGTCTGTGCATCGGCGCGACCGGATCGGGCAAGTCGGAGGTGCTGCGCACCATGGTGCTCGCGCAGGCGGTCTGCCATTCCCCCGACCGTCTGGCCCTGGTGCTGGTCGACTACAAGGGCGGTGCCGCGTTCGCCGGCCTCGATCGGCTCCCGCACAGCACGGCGATGGTCGACAACCTCTCCGACGACTCCGGTCTCGTCGACCGACTGCACGACGCGTTGCTCGGCGAGATGCAACGACGCCAGCAGGTGCTCCAGGCAGCGGGTTCACTGCCCAACGTCACCGAGTACAACCGCAGGCGCGAGGCCGGGCAGGATCTGGAGCCGCTGCCCAATCTGCTGGTCGTCATCGACGAGTTCGGTGAGATCCTCACGGCCAAACCCGATTTCATCGACCTGTTCGTGCAGATCGGGCGGATCGGCCGGTCGATCGGTGTGCATCTGCTCCTCGCGACGCAGCGGCTCGAGGAGAGCAAACTGCGCGGCCTCGAGTCGCATCTGTCGTATCGGATTGGGCTGCGGACGTTTTCGGCTCAGGAGTCGCGCACCGTGATCGGCACCGCCGACGCCCACGAGCTGCCACCGATCCCGGGCTCGGGGATTCTCAAGGTCGACCCGGACATCTTCGTGCGGTTCAAGGCGGCCTACGTGTCCGGGCGGTACGTGCCCGCCGAGGACGCCGAGGACACCACGCTGCCGCCGGTGCCGATGCCGTTTCATCTGATCAACGACACGTCTGACTGGCTGGCCGAACGGCAACACGAGTACGCCGAATCGCGTCGCGGTGAGAAAGCCGTTGTCGCCCAGGACGACCCGTTCAGTGCGTCGACCTTGGAGATGGTCGCCGACCGTCTCGGCGACCATGCCGCCAAGGTCCGGCAGATCTGGCTGCCGCCGCTGCCGCAGTCGCTGCGGTTCGACGAGGTCGTCGGCGAGGTGGCCGCCACGCGGGCGCGCGGGCTCACCGCCGCCGACCGTCCGACACTGCACTTCCCGCTCGGCATCAAGGATCAGCCGCTCAAACAGTGGCAGGGGCCGCTGACGGTGGATCTGTCGGGTTCCGGTGGCCACCTGGTCTTCCTGGGGTCACCGCAGTCGGGCAAGACCACCGCGTTGCGTTCGCTGGTGGTCGGGGCCGCGCTCACCCACACCCCGGCCGAGGTCGCCTTCTACCTGATCGACATGACCGGCAGCGGACTCCGACCGCTGGCCGGATTGCCGCATGTCGGCGACGTCGCGACCCGCTTCGAGGTGGACAAGATCCGACGCACCGTCGCCGAGATGGCCGCGATGCTCGCCGAGCGTGAACGGATCTTCGCCGACCACCAGATCGAGACCGCCGAGCAGATGCGGGACATGCACCGCGCCGGCGGGCTGCCCGAACTCCGTTGCGCCGACGTGTTTCTCGTCATCGACTCGTGGTGGACATTCCGCGAGGAGTTCGACGAACTCGCCCGCACCGTGCAGGAGATCATCTCCCGCGGCCTGGGCTACGGCGTGCACCTGATCGCGACGACCGGCCGCTGGACCGACTTCCGCATCCAGATCCAGGGCATGATCGGCACCCGCGTCGAATTCCGCCTGAACGATCCGCTGGACTCCACCATCGGACGCCGCTTGGTCGAGTCGATCCGCGCCGACAATCCCGGCCGCTGCCTCACCCAGGACAGCCTGCTCGGGCAGGTGGCGTTGCCCGCCTACGGTGCCGGGATCGGCGAGATGGATGCCACCATCGCCGCGATCGCCGACGCCTGGCAGGGGACGTCGGCACCGGCGGTCCGCATGCTGCCGGAGTCCGTCGAACTGGCGCAACTGCGCCGCGACCACCCCGATACCCGGCACATCGCGATCGGCCTGGCCGAATCGAACCTCAAACCCGTGCGCCTCAACCTGTTCGGCGACGACCAGCATCTTCTCGTCTTCGGCGACTCCGGCTCGGGCAAGACGGCGCTGGTCCGCACCATCGTCGACGAACTGTGCCCGCATTTCCGCGAGGGCGAACTGGTCTTCGCGGTCCTCGACCTCAAACGGCAGCTGCTCGACGTGGTGCCCAAGGAGTTCCTCGGCGGCTACGGTGGAACCGCGAATATCGCTGCGGCGCTGGTCTCCTCGATCGTGAAGGAGCTGCAGCGCCGGATGCCGCCCGACGACGTGACGCCGCGTCAGCTGCGCGAGCGGTCGTGGTGGACCGGCCCGGAGGTCGTCATCGTCGCCGACGACTACGATCTGATGGAGGGGTCGAACAGTCCGCTGAAGCCGCTGGTGCCGTTCCTGCCGCAGGCACGCGACCTGGGCGTGCACCTGGTGATCCTGCGTCGCGCGGCGGGTGCTTCGCGGGCCGCCTACGAGACCGTCCTGCAAGCGGTCAAAGAGGCCGGGGCCACGGGCCTGCTGCTCTCCGGTGATAGACAGGAAGGCCAGATCTGGCCGAAGGTGTGGATGTCGCATCAGCCGCCCGGCCGCGGTGACCTGGTCCGCCGTGGGCGGCCGGCGCAGCGGCTGCAGCTGGCGTACACCCCGCCGGCGCCCGACGACGGTGGCGAACTTGAGCGAACCGAACTCGACCACATCGCAGAGGAGCGGACATGACCGAGACCGTCGGCGACGACGCACAGACCCGCCGCCCGGGAATCGAGTGGCATCCCGACGCAGCGCGTCCGCCGTTCGAATGGCATGTGCGGCTGCCCACGGACTGGGCCGTGGTGGAAACCCATCCGGCGCGGTGGAAGCGGCAGAACGAGCGCATCGTCGACGATTACTTCGCCGGACGGCGGGTGCGGTCCAAGGATCGCAAGGACCTGCTGCGGGCGATGGAAGACGTGGTCGCGCTGGCCCAGCGCAAGAAGGTGTTGCTCACGCTGCTGAAGCCCGGGGTGGACGACGAGGGCCGGATCGCCAACGTCGTCCTCAACATCACCTTCGACTCGAGCACCGGCCGGCTGGCCTCGATGGCGCCGATCCGGCGTGCGTTCGGCGATGGTGACACCTTCGAGGAACGCACCACACCCAGCGGGAACGCCTATGGGATCACCACGATTCGACGCAGCCAGCAGGACGGATCGGGCCTGCGCGAGGTGGTCTCCGTGCAGGGCTTCTATCCGATGCCGGGGACCACGTGGACCCTGGTGGTCGCGGTGACGACCCCGCAGATCCACCTCGCGGACTCGTTGCGGGACATGGTCATCCGATGCATCGGCAGTGTCCGCACCGACGCGACCGAGACCGGGTCGGCACCCGACACTGACGCCGTCACACTCGACGACGACACGCCGATCGTCGAAGCGGACACACCCACGTCCGACGACGCGGTCGACCTCGTGGGCTACGAGTTCGAGCCGTGACCGTCGTGGCGACACCGCCGCCGCAGTGTTAGCCTCGGCAGAGAGCATCGTTGCAGGGGTCGCACACGAGTTGTAGCAGGGGAGGTTACCGATGGCCTACATCCAGGTACCGAAACAGACGATGATCGACCTTGGTGACAGTCTCGTCAGGATCAAGAGTCGGCTCGAGTCCGAGAAGAAGGACGGCACCCTCGTCCACGGCCTCGACGACCGGCACGGTGATCCGCGGATTGTCGACGCCGAGAACGGCTTCCAGGGTGCGTGGACGACGAGCATCGAGAAGCTTCTCGAGGGGATCGGCGGTCTGGGCGAGGTATCGCAGGCGATCGGCACCGGTGCACAGACGATCGACCGCGAAGTCGCCAGTGCGGCCGGGAAGATCGCCGCGAACGTCTCGGGATTCAACTTTCACATCTGACACGCAACTGGAGGGGGCTCGCGATGTCCGGCGATCTGTTCGGCTGGGACGAGGAAGCAGCCGCATCCGCGGCAACGCGGGTGGCCTCTGCGGGTGCCGCCCTGCAGGCCGACATCGTCGCGCTCAACGGCAGAATCCAGCACAAGGCGGGCTGGGTGGGTCCCGAACACGAACTGTTCGAAGACGTCTACGACGCCTGGCAGAAGGCCGCGACCGTCGTCGAGGACATCCTGGAGGTCACCTCCAAGCTGGTCGGCGGCGCCAACACCGCCGTCGGCAGCTACCGGGACGGGATCCGCGAAGCCCTCAACGGCTGATCGGCGACGAATATCGCTGTCACGCTGGGCTTGTGATCGCGCGCAGCGCCACCTCCGACAGTGCGATGACACTCTCGCTCGACGCGGTCAGCGCCGTGCGCGCCGAGCCACCCGACGATCCGACATCCATCGGCGGCGTCGGTGTCACGGCGCAGTGCGCACATGCCGTGCGGACGTCATCGTGGCCGCCCACCGCGACCACGGTCACCGCGTGGCGGGCCGCGAGCGTCGCCAGCACCGATTTGCCCTCGTGTAGCCATTCGTGGCCGATGTCGGTCGAATCACCGACGAGCACAACGTGACTCGCCAGCTCGCAGGCGACGTTGATGGTGCCGCGCGGCACACCCTGTGGCACGTCGAGCACCAGCGTCGGAAAACGGCGACGCAGCTTCCACACGGCATCCCGGAAGACGTTCGGGGGGAACGCACCCGGGCCATCGAGCCAGCACGACGCCAGCGGGACCTCAGCGGCCATGTCGACGTAGTTCTCTACGCTGCGCCGACGCAGAGTGGCATCGTGCGACGCGGCCAGCCCGACGAGATCGCCTGCGCCCGACGACTTCAGCAGCCGACGCAGCGGCTGTGCGGTGCCGTCGGT
>NZ_JBEXMX010000158.1:0-4907 GCF_040610755.1 Gordonia sp. NPDC003585
GCGGCGAACGCTCGCACATTTCCGCCGGCACAGAAATTGGCGCCCGCGCCGACGAGCAGGATCGCTCCCGCCTCGCGTTGGCCCCGGGCGACTTCGCGCAGGGCCTGCGCACCCTGGGCCAGGGCGTCGTCGGCCAGTGACGTGCCGGCCGCGGCGGTCGAGACGGTGATGGTCAGAACGCCGCCATCGCTGTGGACCAGCGGCTCGGCGGTCGAGGGCGTGGTGGCGGTGGATGTGGTGGAGGTCATGCTGCCGAACTCTAGTAGGCGCACAACAAAGACCCGACGCCGGGGCGAGCGATTGCTCGGTCGGTGTCGGGTCTCGTCGGTGTGGCGGAACTACCGCCTGCCCGGCATGCGCCAGGGTCGCCGACTCAGACGGCGGTGGTCTTGCCGGCCTTCAGGCACGAGGTGCACACGTTCTTGCGCTTGCGGTTGCCGGGGGCAACCTCGATGCGCACCGACTGGATATTCGGGTTCCAGCGGCGGTTGGTGCGCCGGTGCGAGTGCGAAACCGACTTCCCGAAGCCCGGGCCCTTGCCGCAAAGGTCGCAAACGGCAGCCATCGTCGAACTCCCTTGATAGGTGAAATAAGGTCTGGTGGTCCGCCCGTCGTGGCGTCGGACAATGCACGGAGCATGCGCGTGCGCCGACAGGCAACCCTGCAAGGATAGCGGGCCGCCCGGGGCGCATCCAAATCCGCGCCCCACCGGCGAGGACGCATCGCCGGCCGTGGGGTGTCTGTCGTGATCGCCGAGTAATCTCGAACACATCCCAGCGTCTCGAGAACAGAATGAGGGGTCGTGTGATCGCCCGGACGATGAACCCGCAGCTGTTGCGTGACTGGGCGCGCGCCTGCGCCGACAACCTCGAGACGCTGCGTGGCGAGATCAATGACCTCAATGTGTTCCCCATCCCGGATTCGGATACGGGCAGCAACATGGTGTTCACGATGACTGCGGCCGCGGACGCTGCCCAGGCGCTGCCTGAGGACGTGGCGGTTGTGGATGTGGCCCGGGCGATGGCCGAAGGTGCGGTGGCCGCGGCACGGGGCAATTCCGGGATCATCTTGTCGCAGGTTCTGGTGGGTCTCGCCGACGCCGCCGAATTGCTCGGCGACGGGCCAGAGCTGAACTTCAAGAATCTCGTCGCCTCCGGTTTGCGTCTCGGATCGCTCGCCGCGACCCGCGCGGTCAGCGAGCCGCAGGAGGGGACGGTGCTGACGCTGATCCGGGTGGCCGCGCAGGCGGCAGCCGAGCACGAGTCCGAATCGGCCAGTGATCTTGCCCGCGCCATCGCCGACGAATGCGCCGAGGCCCTCGAACGCACCCCCGACCAACTCCCGGTCCTGGCCAGTGCGGGCGTTGTCGACGCGGGTGGCCGCGGGTTCCTCGCGCTGCTCGACGCCATGGTGTCGGTGCTCACCGGGGTGTCCAACCGCCGCCGCCGTTATCGCGGCATCCTCACCGGCGGCGGGCAGCCCGGACATTCGGCCGACGACACCTGCACCGACGGCAGCGACATGGACTTCGAGGTGATGTACCTGCTGCACGGTGCGCTCGGGGAGCGAATCGCAGATCTGCGCCGCTTCCTCGACGACGTCGGTGACGCGGTGGTCATCGTCGGTGACAGTTCGAGTGGGGACGGCGAGCGGTTCTCCGTTCACGTGCACACCTGCGACCCGGGTGCGGCGGTTGAGGCGGGTGCGCTGCTCGGACGCATCTCCGACGTCCGAATCAGCTGTTTCGCATTGGATGCCATTCGTGCGCAGGCTGATTCGGTCGAGCCGCCGCCTCGGCACAAACGTGCGGTGGTGGCGGTGGTCACCGGTGAGGGTGCAGCCGAGTTGTTCACCGAGGCGGGCGCGACGGTGCTCCTCGCCGACGGAGGTCTCACCGCCGAGCAGTTGGCCGACGCGATCCGCAACACCGACAGCGCGCATGTCGTGGTGATGGCCAACGGCGCCTTGGCATCTCAGGAACTGGTGACCGTCGCAACCGAGGTCCGGTCCCCGCAGCGGGCGATCGTCACACTGCCGACGTCGTCGATGGTCCAGTGTCTGGCCGCCCTGGCGGTGCACGACCCGAGCGAGCAGGCCGACGCCGATGCCTACGCGATGGCCGAAGCGGCCGCAGGCACGCGGTGGGGATCACTGCAGATCGCCGAACAGCGGATGATGACGCTGGCCGGTACCTGTGACGTCGGTGACGTGCTCGGGCTGATCGGCTCCGACGTGCTCGTGGTCGCACCCGATCAGACTGGGGCCGCAACGGCTCTGGTGGATCTGATGCTGGCCACCGGTGGCGAGCTGGTCACCGTGTTGGCCGGAACCGAGGTGGACAAGGCCGCGCTCGACGCGATCGCAGAACAGATGCGACGCAGCTATCAGGGCATCGAACTTGCCGTCTACGAGACCGGTCAGCGCCACCGCCTCATCGAGGTCGGGGTCGAGTGACCGGGGATGGGTGCCCGAAACCGATGATCTCCCAGAACCTATGATTTCCCAGAGCCTATGATTTCCCAGAGCCTATGATTTCACTGTCGGATTCGTTGTCGGAGATTCTGGACAACAAGGTGGTCGACGGTCTGGCCTCGGTGGGCGTGACGACCGTGGGCGAGTTGCTGCACTACACGCCACGGCGATATGTGCGCCAGGGGCAGGCGTCGAAGGCGGAGATGCCCGAGACGGGGGAGTATCTGACCATCGTCGGCCGTATCACCAAGGCCGATCTCATTCCGATGAAGAAACGCTCGGGCAGATTCCTCAAGGTGACGGTCGCCGACGAGAGCCGTAAGTACGAGGCGAGCTTCTTCAATCCGAAATTCATCCAGCACCGGCTGAAACCGGGGGCGCGAGTGATGATGGCGGGCACGGTGAAGTTCTTCCGCGACACCATCCAGTTGTCGCATCCGGATTGGATGGTCCTGCCCGACGGTGATTCCGAGGTGGATCGCGTGGTCGGTTCGGCGATGCTGACCGAGATGTACGCGGTCGAGGCCGATCTCACCTCCGATGACGATGCCGCCGGTCTCCTCGCCCAGTTCGACCGGCCGATCATTCCGCTGTATCCGGCCACCCGCGACATTCAGACCTGGGACATCTGGGGTGCCGTCCGCCGGGTCCTCGCTCACCGACCCGACACCGCGGACGCGCTCAGTGACGCCGAACGCAAGCGGCGCGGTCTGATCACCACCGCCGACGCGTTGTCCCGGATTCACCTCCCGGACACCGAGGACGACATCACCGCGGCGTCAGCCCGACTGAAGTTCGATGAGGCACTGGCGATTCAGACGGTCCTGGCGCAGCGTCGGCTCGCCGGGCGTAATGATTCGGCGCCGCCATGCCCGCATGTCCCAGGCGGGCTCGAGGACGGGCTCCTGGCCCGCTTGCCGTTTGAACTCACCGTCGGTCAGGTTGAGGTCGGCGCCGAACTCGGCGCGGATCTCGGGCGCAGCCAACCGATGAGCCGCCTGCTGCAGGGCGAGGTGGGCTCCGGTAAGACGCTGGTGTCCCTGCTGGCGATGCTGCGGGTGGTCGACAACGGGCATCAGTGCGCGATCCTGGCTCCCACCGAAGTTCTTGCTGCACAACACTATCGGACCATTCGAACGATGCTCGGCGACCTGGCGGCCGGCGGCGAGCTGTCGGCGGCGGACGGTGCCACCCAGATCGCGCTGCTCACCGGATCGATGAAGACCAAGGGCAAGCGTCAAACCCTGCTCGACGTGGTGTCGGGCGCCGCCGGGATCGTGATCGGTACCCACGCGCTGCTCGAAGAGAATGTCGAGTTCTTCGACCTCGGGATGGTCGTCGTCGACGAACAGCACCGGTTCGGTGTCGAACAGCGTGACGTGTTGCGCGGTCGCGGTCGCGACGGGGCGATGCCGCACTTCCTGGTGATGACTGCGACGCCGATCCCGCGCACGGTCGCCATGACGGCCTTCGGCGATCTGGACACCTCGGTGCTCACCGAACTTCCGCGGGGTCGGCAGCCCATCACCACCACCGTGGTTCCGATGGGGAACGTGCGGTGGGTCGACCGGGTGTGGTCGCGCGCGGCGGAGGAGATCGCGGCGGGCCGCCAGGTGTATGTGGTGTGCTCGCGCATCGGTGGCGACGAGGTGTCGGACGGTAGAGGCACCCCGGCAAAGGGCGATTCGACGGCACCGCAGACGGTTTCGGTGCTCGACCAGTACGAGAACCTGATCGCCGGCCCACTCGGTCATCTACGGATCGGGCTCCTGCACGGTCGTCTGCCGTCCGACGAGAAGAACGCGGTGATGGACGAATTCGGCCGCGGCGAGATCGACATCCTGGTGGCCACCACGGTCATCGAGGTCGGCGTCGATGTGCCGAACGCGACGATGATGGTGATCGTCGACGCCGAGCGTTTCGGTGTGAGCCAGCTCCATCAGCTGCGCGGTCGTGTCGGTCGTGGGCAGCATGCCGGCTTATGTCTGCTGATGACGAATACGGCACCCGTGTCCCAGGGCATGCAGCGACTGAACGCGGTGGCCGGTTCCAACGACGGATTCGTGCTGGCGCGTGTCGATCTGGCGCAGCGTCGCGAGGGTGACGTGCTCGGTTCGCTGCAGTCGGGCGGCACCACGTCCCTGCGCTTCCTGTCCCTGCTCGACGACGTCGACGTCATCGCCGATGCCCGCGAACTGGCCGATGAGGTGGTGGGCGCCGACCTCTCCCTGATCGAACACCGACCCCTCGCCGACCTCGTCGACGCGATCCTGGTGCCGCACAAGATCGCTTACCTCGACAAGTCCTGACTCGAAGAGTTGGGTGACCGACGCTCTGACTTGGGCAAACGCCGCAGTGCTCTGTCCCTGAAAATAGGGGAAGAACTTCTTCCCCGGGGTTCACAGTCGTCCCCTAGAAATTCCTAGGGGAGGACT
>NZ_JBEXMX010000159.1:0-4805 GCF_040610755.1 Gordonia sp. NPDC003585
CCGGCACCGGCCTTGGGCACCGCGATCGGGGCCGGCCGGTTCGCTCGTGGCCGCCACGCCACCGACCACGCTGCACCACAGTCGAATTCGTTGAGGACGAAACCGATCGACACTCCTCCCGATGCCGAGAACTCCCGATTGGCGAGGGCCAGTACGCGCCGATGGCACGGATCGTCGAGCGCGAACCTGTCGTCGACGATGGCCACCAACAGATCGCGCGCACCGTACCGCGCGCAGATCGAGCCCAACTCCGCGAACACCCGGAGCAGCGCCGGCTGCGGCGTCCCGTCGTCGTCGACGGCCAGATCGTGGCGCATCGTCGCCCGGACCGTGCGCCCGGGGCCTACGCACAAGATGATGATCGACCGTTCGGGGATGAACCCGAGCAGAGCCGGGATGGCGGTCAGGAGCGATGCCGCGTCGAGGCGCGAGCGTGATTTCGATGAGGACATGCCGTCATCATCACTGCGGCCTACGCCCTCATCGGCCGTTCGCCGCGGTCCGGGATCGGCTGTCCACAAACGAGATTCGGTCCACAGCGCCAATCAACCAAGCGCCAATCAACCAACTGCCGATCAACCAAAGGCCGCGTCGACCGCCTTGGTGAACAGCGCGTCGAGTCCGCTGCCGGCGTCGGGCGGCAACGGTCCGGCCGATGGCCAGCGATACTCGGCGTACACGCGTACATCATCGCGCTGACCGATCAGCGTGACCGTGCTGGTCACCAGGATGTTGGGAATCGCGCCGGTCACCATTGTCCTGCGCACCGCGAGGGTCTCGACTCCGTCCGGCGCCGAAGGAGCGGGCAGCACCTCGGCGGTGACGCGGGTCGACGCGGTCGCGGTTCCGGTCGTCCAGCGCCGACACTCATCGAGCTGGGTGCCCAGTTGCGCGAGATCGGCCGGCGAGTAGACGATCGCGGCGGTGTAGGTGGACCGCTCCTGCGCACCGGGCGCGAGCAGCACCACGGCACCGCTCGAGATGACCGCACCGGGTCGGCACGAGGCAGGAACCACCGACGCCGATCCCGGATGACCGGTGATGTCGGCCAGCACGTCGGGAAGTGCCGGGTCCGGAACGCGACTGGCACCGCCCGCCGGGAAATCGCCCGGATTGACCGCACGGTCAGACAGGTCGGGCATCCCCGCCACCGGCTCACCGCTCACCGCACATGCGCCGAGGAGGAGGCACGCACCCAGCGCTGCGATGGCCGGTAACCGCACTCGCCATCGGAGTGCCGATGCGCCGCGCCGTTTGTTCACAACGCTCTACTGTGCCAAACCACGCGCCCGGCGACGCTCATCGACACTCCGCAGTGTCCGACGCAATGTCGGCGAATTGTCGCCGGCCGGGAATCCGGGACCACACCCACGGGTTGTTGATTCTAAAAGCACATAATGACCAGCACAATTGGCCCTGGCCGAGGCCGGTGGGCGACAATGGGAAGACCACGCGGGGAAGACCACGCGCGGCGAGGTGACGAGAGGAGGGTGACCATGGACGAGCGACAAGAACGCAAGGACCAACACGGCGACGGTGCTCCCGGCCCGGACGACACGGCCAACGCGCTGTACGAGCTGGCGTTTCCGGCCCCTCAACTGGGCACCGGCGACACCGGACCGGTGCTGATCCACGCCCTCGAGGGGTTCGCCGATGCCGGACATGCCGTCGCGCTGGCCGCGACACACCTGCGCGACAGCCTCGAATCCGAACTCGTCGCCACCTTCACCTCCGACGAACTGATGGACTACCGGTCGCGACGGCCGACGATCAGTTTCAGCGGCGAGACCTTCACCGACGTGCAGATGCCCGAGCTGACCATCCACGCCATCCGCGACACCAACGGCAAGGGCTTTCTGCTGCTGTCCGGCTCGGAGCCCGACCTGCGGTGGGAACAGTTCGTCGACGCGGTCCGCCGCCTGTCCGATCATTTCGGAGTCACCGACGTGGTCGGTCTCAACGCGATCCCGATGGCCGTTCCGCACACCCGTCCGCCGTCGATCACCGCGCACGGCAGCGACCCCGACGCGCTGGGCGACCTGCCGCGTTGGGGTTCGGCGATGAAGCTCCCGGCGAGCGCCTCGATGCTGCTGGAACTGCGCATGGGTCAGCACGACTACCGGGCGGCCGGGCTGTCCGTCCATGTCCCCCATTACTTGGCGCAGACGAACTATCCGGCGGCCTCGGCCCGACTGTTGACCGCGGTCACCGAGCTCACCGGCCTCCAGCTGCCGATCGCGGCCCTGCAGAGCGCTGCGGAGAAGGTGCGCGACCAGATCGACAACGAGGTCTCCGGGAACTCCGAGATCGAGTCGGTGGTCGCCGCGCTGGAAACCCAGTACGACTCGTTCACCCAGGCACAGGAGGAACGCGCGTCGCTCCTCGCCGCGGAGGAGTCGCTGCCCAGTGGTGACGAACTCGGCGCCGAACTCGAGCGGTTCCTGGCCGAGCAGGCCGGCACCGATCATGGCAACCTCGACACCGACTCGGATGACGGAAACGAGGGACCGCGATCTCCGATGTGATCGGGGCCCCGGCAACCCCAGCGTTTCTGGAGCCGGTCGCCGACGAGGATGCGGCACTGGAACGATTCATCGGTTGGTGGGCCGAGGGTGGGCTCGACCTCTATGAGCATCAGGAAGAGTCGCTGTTCGAGTTGGCCGCCGGCAGCAACGTCATCCTGGCCACGCCGACCGGATCCGGGAAGTCCCTGGTCGCCGTCGGCGCGATCTACTTCGCGCGGTGCGCAGGTCGGCGCGCCTTCTACACGGCACCGATCAAGGCGCTGGTGAGCGAGAAATTCTTCGACCTGTGCAGCATGTTCGGCGCCGACTCCGTGGGCCTGATGACCGGCGATGCCTCGGTCAACTCCGATGCGCCGATCATCTGCGCGACCGCCGAGATCGTGGCAAATCTTGCGCTGTCCGACGGCGAAGACAGCGACATCGGCACTCTGGTCGCCGACGAATTCCATTACTACGGCGAGTCGGATCGTGGCTGGGCGTGGCAGGTTCCGCTGATCGAGTTGCCGCACACGCAGTTCCTGCTGATGTCGGCGACACTCGGTGACATCTCCTTCTTCGTCGACGACCTCACCCGCCGGACCGGTCGAGAGACCGCCGCCATCACCGGAACCCACCGGCCGGTCCCGCTCGAGTACGCGTATTCGATGACTCCGATCCACGAGACTATCGAGGACCTCGTCTCCCGTGGACGCGCGCCCGTCTACGTCGTGCATTTCACGCAGGCGGCGGCGGTCGAGCGTGCGCAGGCATTGCTGTCGGTCCGCCTGTGCGACAAGGAACAACGTGCGGCCATCGCTGCCGCGATCGGCGATTTCCGTTTCCACACCGGATTCGGCAACACCCTCTCCAAGCTGCTCCGCGCGGGCATCGGCGTCCATCACGCCGGTATGCTGCCGCGCTACCGCAGACTCGTGGAAAGGCTTGCCCAGCAAGGGTTGCTGCAGGTCATCGCCGGGACCGACACCCTGGGCGTCGGGATCAACGTGCCCATCCGCACAGTGCTGTTCGCCGGTCTCAGCAAGTTCGACGGCAATCGTGTGCGTCGGCTGCGCGCCCGCGAGTTCCACCAGATCGCGGGCCGTGCCGGCCGCGCCGGCTTCGACTCGGTCGGATACGTCGTCGCCCAGGCGCCCGAGCACGACGTGGAGAATGCGCGCGCCGTCGCCAAGGCAGGTGACGACCCCAAGAAGCTGCGCAAACTCGTCCGCAAGAAGCCGCCCGAGGGATTCGTGTCCTGGGGCGAGAAGACCTTCACGGCTCTCGTCGACGCGCCCGACGAACCGCTGCGATCACACTTCCGGATGACCATCGCCATGCTGCTGGAGGTCCTCAACCGACCCGGTGACTGTTTCTCCGCGGTGCGCCACCTCCTCGAGGCCAACCACGAACCCCGCGATCGCCAGCTGCGGCACATCCGGCACACCATCGCTCTTTATCGTGGCCTGCGTGACGCGGGCATCGTGGTGCAACTCGACGAGCCCGACGCCACCGGCAGATACGTGGCCTTCAACGTGGACATGCCGAAGAACTTCGCGCTCACCAATCCGCTGTCGGCCTTCGCGCTGGCCGCCTTCGAACTCCTCGACACAGACTCACCTGACCACGCACTCGACGTCGTCTCGGTGCTCGAATCGACCCTGGAGGATCCTCGCCCGGTGCTGATCGCACAGCGAAAGGTCGCGCGCGACAAGGCCATCGCCGAGATGAAGGCCGACGGCGTCGAGTACGAGGAGCGCATGACCCGGCTGGAGGAGATCACCTGGCCGCAACCGCTCGCCGAGGAGATCGGTTATGCCTTCGAGGTGTATCGGGCCGGAGCGCCGTGGGTGGGTTCCACACCACCGTCGCCGAAATCGGTGCTGCGCGAGATGCTCGAACGGTCGATGACCTTCACCGAACTCATCTCGGTGTACGGACTCACCCGCAGCGAGGGCGTCGTGCTGCGCTACCTGTCCGATTGCTATCGCGTGCTGCGCCACGGTGTTCCGACATCGGTGATCACCGATGACGTCGCGTCGATCGTGACCCGACTGGGCACCATGGTCCGCGATGTCGACTCCAGTCTCGTCGACGAGTGGGAGGCCCTGTCAGCCGGCGAACTCCCTGCGGACAGCACCAGCGGCTGACACGACGTCGGCGATGATGCCGGCGAGTTCGCGGTAAGCGTCCTCCCGGTGGGCCGATCGGCGGAAGACGAGGCCGATGCGCCGTCCCGGCCGCGGCGAGGCAAACGTGGCGGTGGCCAGACCGCCCCCGGCCGTCTCCGAGGCCACCGCCGTC
>NZ_JBEXMX010000160.1:0-4699 GCF_040610755.1 Gordonia sp. NPDC003585
CGTCGACGGCGATCATGGTGCATGTGGTGTGTGATGAGGCGACGCTGGCCGGCACCGCGGACAACCCGGCGTTCGTGGAAGGTCACGGGCTCATCGGTGGTGAGCATGTGCGCGATATCGCCGCGCGTAAGGACTCCATTGTGAAACCGGTGATCGGGCCGCAGGCGGTGGCGAATCCGGATGGGTCGTTCACCCTGCCCGCGCATCTGCCGTCGGACGCGCACCGGCCCTCGGCCGCATTGGACACGTTTCTGCGGATTCGGGATGGGTATTGCGTGGATCCGGGCTGTGTGACGTCGGCGTGGCAGGGCGATGGTGATCATGTCGCGGAGTTCGATCACGATCACCCGGAACGTGGTGGTCAGACCACGGCTGACGGTATGAACATCAAGTGCCGTCCCGGGCACTTGTTGAAGACGTTCGGGGAGTGGGTGGATGATCAGTGGCGCGACTGTGATGGGCGCCTGAGCACGGAGTACACGACTCCGGAGGGGCTGATACTTCCGGGTGAGGCCGAAACCAATGAGGACCTGTTTCCTGGGTTGCGTCGTATCCGGTTCGTCGCGCCCGCTCAAGGCCCACCGACTGGTAACGCGCGCAACGATATTGCCAGCACCCGCCGTCGTGGTCGGGTGGCAGACAAACATGCCCGACGCCGGGCAGAAAGGAACCGCAACCGACGCGACCGCGACGAACGCGACCGCGCCGCAGGCCCACCACCCTTCTGAACTGGTTAACGACGGACCCGGATTCCGCGATAGTCAGTGCAAGGGTTACGTCGTCGTGCCCGGATGGCTGAGGAGCGAAACATGGAGACTGCCAACGTCGGGAGAATCGGTTGGTTGCGTCGCGGAGTCGCCGCAGCGATGCTCGCGGGTGCCGTCGTCTCGTGTGCCTTCGTTGCGGCGGGATCGGCCGACGCCTACCCTGTCGGCCCCTGGCACATCGAAGGGCCGTGCAAGGGCAAGGCGAAGTCGCAGTGTCCGATGTCGCCGTCGAGAGACGGTCTGACCTGGTCATTTCACGGCGACGCGTGGAACTACGACAAGACCGGCCGGTTCGTCTGCATGTCGAGCGCCATCTACTGCGGGCCGCTCATGGCAGTGATCCGTGCACTGCCGCCGGTGCAGATCGGATCGGGACCGAGCACCATCGCGCGTCGATGATGATCCGTCAGTCGTGCGTCGCCGCGCGTAGTGACGGCGCGTAGCGGATCACGACGAACACCGCCGCTGCGATGAGGCCGGCGTTCACCACCAACAACGTCGTGTCGGTGGCGGCCCGCGAGATCGAGACGATGTCGACCATCCCGTGGAAGACCGCGATTACGAGGATGCTTGCGCGTGCGCTGTTGAAGAGGAACGTCGTCAAGTACGCGCCCAACAGGATGCTGATGATCCAGCCGGGAATCATCAACAGCCCCAACGTCTGCAAACCGTAGGAGTAGAAGAAGAGCGGCAGGTGCCAGCCTGCCCAGAAGAACGCGAAAATCGTTGTCGCGCCATACGACGACCAGCCGTCGGCCTCGAGCGAGGGGATGGCGTACCCACGCCAGCCGGTCTCCTCACCGAATCCGAAGAAGATGATCTCGATCGGAATCAGCATCAGCCCGACGTTCGCGAACTCCTTCGATCCGAGGAACTCCGACCACTCGACCGGGGACCCGAGCGCCGCCGACACCACTGCGCCGACGCCGAACAGGACGAGCGGGAACGCTATCGCGAACACCACCCACCGGGCGGGTACCCGCCAGCGCACCATCTGCGTACCCAACTCCCGAACTGCCGTGCGTCCGCCGTCGCGGTAGCGCATCACGAACGCCGCGGCCAACGGCCCGAGGGTGCCCACGTAGTGCAGGAATTGCAGGCTGTCGGGCGCGAAGAGCATGGGAATCCAGAACACCCAGGTCAATAGGTATGCGACTCCGAAGAATTGAAGGGTCCGAGCGGGTAGCCCCGACCGCAGATGCTGCCACCACGTTCGGGTGTCGCTGCGCATATCACACCTCCGACGCTCGCACCTCCTACGTTAGGTGCGAGCGTCGCTGCCGCCTACCGTCGAACGTCCCGAGTTGTCTACCCCGGCGCTTCGCTCGCCCCGTCTTCGGCGAGCCCACGGTATGCCGCTACAGCCGCAGCCGCCATCACCACGGCGGTGATCGCGAAACCGATGGCGGTGGCGGTGGTCCCGTGGACGTCGACGATCACCGCCGAGAACACCGCGATCCCGATCACGCCGCCCATCTGACGGCACGTCGTCATCAATCCGGACGCCTGGCCGCGCTTGTCGGCGGGAGCGGTCGCGATCGTCGCGGCGGTCAACGGGCTGAGGATCGCGCCGATCCCCGAGCCGGCAAGCAGCATGCCGGCGCACACCACGATCAACGACGACAGACCGAAACCGATTGCGCCGATGGACAACCCGGCTGCCAGTGTGAGGCTGCCGCCGACGACGACACGGCGTAAACCAAGCGTCTCGTATCGCGCACCGACGGTTCGGGTGGTGATCAACAGAGGAATGACCAACGGCAACAGACTGATACCGGCCTCGGCGGGGCTCAAGTGCAGTGCGTCCTGCAATGCCGTGGCGCCGTAGATGGTCGCCACCGTCATGGCGAACCCGAGCGCGGCGAGTGCTGCCGTGTTGGTGGCGAACTGGCGATTGGCAAACAATCCGATATCGAGGATCGGATCGTCGGCGCGTCGGGCGTGGACGACGAATCCGACTGTCAGGGCAATACCGACTGCGACCACCGTGAGGAACATAGGCGACGACCATCCCCACTCGGGCGCTTGCAGCAGCGCGGTCATGATGGCGGACAGCCCGCCGACGACGAGGACCACACCCAGCAGATCCCACGAGCGCACCGGATGTCGAGTGTTCTCTGGCCGCACGAGCGCGATGAGGACAATGCCGGCGAGGCCGACCGGCACGTTGATCAGGAAACCCCATTGCCAGCCGAGGAATTGCGCGCAGATGCCACCCACTGCGGGTCCGATGAGCGCAAACCCTTGTCCGACACCGGTATAGATGGCCATCGCACCGGCCCGCCGATCTTCGCGAATGGCCTGGGTGAGCAGGCTGAGTGTCGACGGCATGAGCATCGCGGCGGAGATACCGGCGATCGCCCGACATCCCACGACACCGGCGAAGTGCGGAATCAGCGCAATTCCCAACGAGGACAGGATGAATCCCGTCATGCCGGCGCGAAAGAGGTTGACCGGCCCATACGCGTCGGACAGGCGCCCGCCGAGCGGCAGGAACACGGCCAGGGTCAGCAGATACACCGAAACCAGCCACGCCCCTTGCGATCCCGACAGATCGAGATCGCGGGTCATGCTGGGGAGCATCACGCCGACGATGCTCGAGTCGAGCACCAGCAGCACCATGGTCGAGGTCAATGCCGCGATCAACAGCCGCTCACGACGAGCAGCCCGGTCAACGACGCCGGGGGTGCGTCGTTGACCGGGCAAGGTGTTCATCGAGCCTCCATTCGGATCAGGATCTCACGGCGAGGGTCACCAGAGGTCGTAGCTGACGTTGACGTTGGGGTAGCCGGTGGCGATGTGGGGTGCGTTGATGAAGTAGTGGCCGCCGGAGGTGCCGGTCATGTTGGTGTTGACGTTGCCGCGGACGTTTTCGAGGTTGTAGGTGGCGGTGGGGCCGAAGGCGCCGATCCGGTAGTTGACGAACACGGTCTCGTAGCTGGTGTTCGGCGCGACGCTGACGATGGTCTCGGATGCTCCGGGTGCCAGTGAGCGTGTGGGTGCTTGGACCCAGTGGCCGCTGCCGGGGGTGGCCGAGGCGAGCCATTCGGTCTTGTTGGTGTGATTGGTCAGGGTCATGGCGACGGTGGGTTCGCCGGGGTGGGTGACGGGCAGGGTGCCGGCGTTGGCGAGTCCGGCGCCGCCGACGGCGAGTGCTCCGGCGATTCCGAGCCCAGCGATGGCGGCGGCGGTGCGGGTCTTGACGTTCTTCGAGATGGTCATGGTGTCTCCTGAAGAGTTTGTCGTCCGGTCCTGGTTGGGCTGGGCGGGTTGTTTCTGACACCAATGACTTTGCCGCTCAGCGGGGTCGGTGACATTCCGCCGGGTGGTGGATGTACCGGGTGATGTCGATGTCCACCGATCGGGGGAGGTGTGCGATCTCGGTCGCGCCACGCAATGGTCGGCGTGGTCATTGAGCGAGATCGCGGCACGGGTGCCACAAAATGTAGGGGAAGAAGATTCCTCCCCTACCCTTGGTGTCCTCCCTGCGAAACTTCAGGGGAGGACTTTGAACCCCGCGGAAGAAACTTCTTCCCCTACTTTTTGTGCGACGGCCAGGGCAGGCAGGCGTTCATGTAGGATCTCATCCTCTTTGTCAGTCGCGAACTGGGGTTTCTCATGATCTTGTCACCTGTGGGTTCTCACTAACTTGTCAGAATCCTCAGGCCAGCACTGCTCCCCGGCCGGCGCGTCATAGTTCGAGGTTGCAGTGCTGAAGCGGCGGGTTGCTAGGAGACCGCTACGCGACGTGAACTGCGGCTTGTGAATGGTCGAACCGTCCGACCGGCTGAACAAGGGCGATCGAACGCCGGCCGGTGTCGTGGCGATGTTCCCGGATGTGACGTGTAAGGGCTCGGGACATGCTTGACGTCGTGTCGTCGGGACATCGTTGACGTCTCACGCTTGTCGGTGGTCGCAGTCAGAGTGTGGGG
>NZ_JBEXMX010000161.1:0-4257 GCF_040610755.1 Gordonia sp. NPDC003585
CTCCCAGCCGCCGCCGCCCGCCGCACCCCGCGACGTCAAACGCCCGCGTCGTCGGCGCCGCTGGCCGATCCTGCGCATCCTGCTGGTGCTGTTGCTGGTGATCGTGGTCGGCATGGTCGCGATGGTCTTCTACTACGACAGCAAGCTGCACCGGGTCGACGCCCTGGTCTCTTACGCCGGACGCCCCGGTGACACGCCCGGCACCAACTGGCTCATCGTCGGAACAGATTCGCGCGCAGACCTTTCCGACGAACAGCGCACCGACCTGTCCACCGGCGACGCGGAAGGCGCCCGCACGGACACCATCATGCTGGTGCACAATCCGCCGGACGGGAAGCCGCTCATCGTCAGTTTGCCGCGTGACCTGTACGTCGACATCCCCGGCGTCGGCACGGCAAAGATCAACGCGGCCTTCAACTCCGGTGGCGCCCAACTGCTGGTGCGCACGGTGGAGAACCTCACCGGCCTGCGTATCGACCACTACGCGGAGGTCGGATTCGGCGGATTCGACACCCTCGTCGACGCTGTGGGCGGCGTCGACATCTGTCTCGACCAACCCATCAACGACCCCAAGGCCGGACCACCGCTGAAGAAGGGGTGCCACCGGCTCAACGGCCGTCAGGCCCTGACCCTGGTCCGCTCGCGCGACTTCCCGCAGGCCGACCTCGTGCGCGTGGTCAACCAACGGAAGTTCCTCTCCGCGCTGGTATCTCGGGCCACCAGCCCCGGGGTGTTGCTGAATCCGTTCCGGTTCTTCGGCTTTGTCAACGGGGCGGTCGACGCCCTCGTCGTCGACCGTCACGATCACATCTGGAACCTCGCCGCCCTCGCCTTCGCCCTGCGCGACGATCCGATCACGACGACAACACCAACGGGCCCAGCGGAATTCGACGGCGGCGAATCGGTGCTCCCGGTGTCGGAGAACACCAAGCAGTTCTTCGAGTACCTCAAGGCCGGCAAACCGGTGCCCGAGCAACTGCTCGACACCACCGGTGGAGTCGTCAACTGATCATCGATGACAGCATATTCGCAGGTCAGACTAACCTTAGTTAGGGAGAACTTCATCGTCGTGCATCTGCGATCCACGTAGAATGGATCTCATGAGCACCGAACGAACGAAATTCCACCAGCTCCTGCACGACCAGATCAGCAACGAATTCTTCTCGTCGCAGCAGTACATCGCGGTCGCGCTCTACTACGACAATCACGACATGCCGCAGTTGGCCAGGCACTTCTACCAACAGTCCGTGGAAGAGCGCAATCACGCGATGATGATCGTGCAGTACTTCCTCGACCGGGACATGGCCGTCCAGGTTCCCGGGATCGACGCCCCGCGAACGGACTTCGACGACTACAAGGCGCCGATCGAGCTCGCGCTGACCCAGGAGCAGGCGGTCACCCAGCAGATCGTCGACCTCGCGAAGTCGGCCCGCGACACCGGCGACTACCTCGGTGAGCAGTTCATGCAGTGGTTCCTCAAGGAGCAGGTCGAGGAGGTCGCCACGATGACCACCCTGCGCACCATTGCCGAACGCGCCCAAGGCAATCTGTTCGACCTGGAGAACTTCGTGGAACGCGAACTCAACACCGCAGACGCGAAGGACGCCACCGCCCCGCCGGCGGCCGGCGGAAACCTCTGACGCCGAGGTTCAGCGCAGCGTGACCTGACGTCCGCGGATGCCGTCCCGTGAACTCCGTTCGTCCGGGGTGAGCGGGGCGGTTTGTGCGAGTGCGTCACCGAGCCACGTCTCGAACTGGTCGACGCCGGGATACCACTCCTCGTGGTGCATCTCGTTGTCGAGGTCGAAGACCGGAACCAACAGCCCGTGGGTGCGGAACGACCCGGCGAAGCGCGACCCCTCACCCAGCGTGAGCCGCCCCGCGGCGTGAAGTCGGGCCAACGCGGTCATGAGGTCATCCTCGGCTTCCGGGCGGATCCACCGGAGATGGGCTCGCTCACCGGCATCCACCCACCACGGCGCCCCGACCCCGGCTGCCGTCCGCAGGCGCGCCGTCGGCAGCACCGAATCGTTTGCGCGCTCGAACATCTCGGCAATCTCCGGTGGCACGTCGGTGCCGGGCGGGAACCACCACGAGAAGTCCTCGTACACCGTGATATCAAGCGGTGCATCGGCTTTCACGATGTCGAGAAGATCGGGAGACGACGTCGGCCCGAATTGCTCGCCGGGTTTGGCGTGAGCCGCCCACTCGATCGCGGCAGCCAGCTCCGCGCCCAGCTCGACGCGGTCCGGCTCGGTCTGCAACCCGACGAATCCCTCTGGGATATCCCGCGTTTCACGCACGAGGGCAGGGATGGCCCCGGGCAGGACGGTGGCCAGGGTCACTTCGTTGCGTACACCGGGCACCACCTCGCGCAGCGGCGCGTCGTCGTCGGCGAGCACCGAGGTCAGTTCGGGTGCGGGCGGCCCGGGTTCCACCAGATCCACCCGAGCGGTCGCCGAAGCGACAAAAGTGCGCAGCGCGACCAGATCGCATTCGGCGGCGAGCCCGCCGAACGGGCGCGGTGGCGGCGCGAGAGCCGCTATCTGCCTTGCTTTTCGCGCTGCGACCCGCTCGGCGCGATTGCTGCCGGGGCGCGGTCCGCTGCCCCGCTTGCTCTTCTTACCCATGGTCTCCCAGTTTCGTCAGTCGACGGTGACGAGCCAGTCCCGCACCTGTGCCGGATGATTGGTGGCCACCCACCGGACGCCGAGATCCGCGCACAACTGGACGTCGACGAGTTCGTCCACCGTCCAGCAGTAGGTCACCCGACCGGCCGCTGCCGCGCGATCCACCAGGTCCGGATACTGGCGCAACGTGGCCACCGAGGGGCCGATTCCGGTGGCCCCCACCGCCGTCGCGGCGCTGCCGCCGAGTACGCGCGCAGTGTCGCCGAGCAGGATCGTCGGCAGCATCGGTGCGTGCCGCCGGATACGCCAGACGCCGGCCGATGAGAACGAGATCACCACGGCCCGACTGTGGTCGGCCGACGGCGGTGCCGCAACGCCGAATTCGTGCAACGTCTCCAGCAGGGTCTGCTCGACCAGACTGCCGTAGCGCACCGGATGTTTGGTCTCGATGAACAGGCGGACCGGTCGGCGCCAATCCAGCGTGAGGGTCAGCAGTTCGCGCAGAGTGAGAACCGACGCGGGCTTGCCTGGGTCGTGCCAACTACCGAAGTCCAACTCGCGCAGTTGCGCCAGCGACATCTCACTCACCGCCCCGGTGCCGTCGGAGGTGCGATCGACGGTGCGGTCGTGGATGCAGACGAGTTGGTGGTCGCTGGTCAGCCGAACATCGCACTCGAGGCCGTCGGCTCCCTGGGCGAGGGCGAGTTCGTAGGCGCCCAGCGTGTGCTCGGCCACGTGCCCGGAGGCTCCTCGGTGAGCGACCACTGCGGGCTTTCCCGAACGGGAAACCTGTTCGGCGACATAGGCAGGGCCCTGGGCGCTCACGCGAGCACTACCCAGCGTTTGTCGGGCACCGGGTCGGGCGCGGGTGCGGCAAACAGGCGAGGAACGCGGTCGGCCATCCAGAATGCGAACACCGACGACACCACCGCGCTGATGATCACCATCGTCAGGGCGTTGGCGCCGGATTGGATCGAACCGGACTGCCACGCGTACAGGCGGAAGACGATCGCCGCGATCGCCGCCGCGTTGACGATGCCCCACGCCACCCAGAGGCGGATGAGACGGCGACGGATGAGGTCCCGGTCGAGATCGGGCCGTACGTCGGCCGCCTCGGCGATGAGGAGCCCGCCACCCACGATGTTCACGAGGGGTATGCCGCCGAGCACGATGAGCCACCGTCGGCGCCGCGGGTCCAGCCGGTCTGCCAGACCATACGACTGCTTGCGCACCTCGATCACCCAGGCCACGAACGTAGCGGTGGCCACGATGAACGACAGGACAGCCAGTACGCCGCACCCGAGGACCAGGACGGTCGAGGTGTCGATGAGCCACTTCGGGATCGGCGTCGTCCGGTTCACTGTCAACAGGATGTAGCGCAACAGGTGCACGACCGCCGAGGCCGCAAGGATGCCACCGGTCACCAGGAGCGCCAGACGCAGTTGCGACTGGGCGTTCTCGACCGGATCGACGGCGTGTTCCTCGGAGACGGGCCGGTCCCGAAGGCCCCACGTCGGCAGGTATGCGTAGCGCGGGATCGACCGCGGTCCCCGGGGTCGGTGCGGGCGCTGCGGGGGAATCGATTCCGGTGGGCGGCGGGCCACCCAACGCATGTTTGCCGCTCGGT
>NZ_JBEXMX010000162.1:0-4185 GCF_040610755.1 Gordonia sp. NPDC003585
GGCGGCCGGTGCGGCCGCCGCCTTACCGGAGGTGTCTCGCCGGGCTGAGGTTCCCGACGACGAAGATGATGAGACAAGCTGGCGGACAGTGATCCGCGATGCCCGTCGGTACGTGTCTGCGCAGCGGGCGGTGCGTCGGCTGCTCGGGCTGGTGATCGTGCTGACGTGGGTCGCCGCGCTCGACGAGTATCTGCCATTGCTTGCGGAATCTCTTTTGGGACAAGATGATTCGCCGTCGACGATCGCCCTGATGATGCTGGTGGTGTCGGTCGGCGACATCGTCGGTGGACTCGCCGCCGCCCATCGGGTGGCGGTCGGCAAGCTGGGCGCTCCGCTCGCCGTCGCGGCCGCGGCGCTCATCGTCGGCGCATGGTCGGGACACCCGGCGGGCATCGTCGCGGTGGCCGTGGCGTTCGGCGTGTTCGGGTGGGCGCTCGTGATCGCCGACGCGGCGCTGCAGGATCGGTTGTCCTCGGCCTCGCGCGCCACGGTCACCTCGGTGGCCGGCGTCGGGGAGGAAATGGTGGCGATCCTCGCGTTCGGCAGTTGGGCGCTCGGCTCGCAGTGGTGGGGTCCGGCGACGCTGTTCGCGGTCGCCGCGGTGCCTTACTTGGTGGTGTCGGTGGTGCTCGTCGCCAGGGGAGCGACCACGTCGAGGGCGGCGCGTCGGTGACCGAACCGGATGTCGGTGAACGCGCCGATGTAGTCGCCGTCCATCTGCACGTCGATGGGTTCGGCGGCGACAAAACGCACCGCCTCGACATCGTCGTCCCGGAACAGATGCCTGGCCTTGGGGTCGGCCTGGGCCAGCAGTCGGACGGCAAGCGGGATGTTGCGCAGGGCGCCCGACGACGTCGCGACAAAGACACCGAGCCGGCTGTCGAAGCCGGTGTTGGGATTGGTGCGGATCTCGCGTTTGCCGAGATAGGTCCACGGGCTGGTGTTCGACACGAAGCCGAACCGGGCGCCGGTGATCGGGTCCCGGCCGGGGATCTCCACGTCGAAGGTCGCCGAACTGCCCGCGTTGCGCAGGAAGCTGCTGACCGTCGTCCACAGATACCGCATCGGCGTCGCCGCCTTACCGGCGTGGCGCTTGTCCTCCATCGCGTGGACCACCACCGCATCCATACCCATTCCGCAGTTGAACAGGAACCAGCGGTCGGCGGCGTGGCCGAGCCCGATGCGCCGGCACTGCCCGGAATCGATGAGGCCGATGATCTGGCGGGTCGCGGCCAGGGGGTCGGCGTCGATCCCGAGCGTCCGCGCGAACACGTTGGCGCTGCCACCGGGGATGACGGCCAGAGCAGGACGACGGCGGGTGGGGTCGGACGCATTCGGGGGATCCAGCAGGCCGTTGGCCGCCTCGTTCACCGAGCCGTCGCCGCCGTGCACGATCACGACGTCGAACTCCTCGGCCAGCGCACGCTGTGCCAGCTCCCCGGCGTGGCCGCGGTGTGTGGTGTGCTCGACGTCGAGGTGAAAGTGGGCGCTCAGGGTATGGACCAGCGCATCGCGACCCGCCGGACTGGTGGCGGTGGCGAACGGGTTGACGATGAGCATGACGCGCACGACATCCGAGGATATGGGGTAGCGCCAGGCCGTGCGTAATCGATCCCTAGGCTGGACGCGTGAGCAGGGAGCAAGAGCAGCCGGTCGTCGCCGATCCAGGCGACCGTCCACCGACAGCCATTCGGGTGGCGGGGGTGGTGACGGCACTCGAGGGCGCGATCGCCGTGATCGTCGCCGCGGTGTTGGTGATCCGGGGTCTGGCCGGCCATGAGGAGGTCGCGATCAGCGGCTACGGCACGGCCGCGTGGTTCGGGATCATCGGCGGTGGCGTCCTCCTCGGTGGGGTCGCACTGCTGACCGGGCGCCGGTGGGGGCGGGCCATCGCGATGGTCGCGCAGATCCTGCTGCTGCCGGTCGCCTATTACCTGTTCACCAGCCATCAGCCGACCTTCGCGGTGCCGTTGGGGCTGGCCGCCCTCGTGGTCCTCGGATTCTTGTTCAGTCCGGCGTCGGTGCGATGGCTGGCCGGTGAGCTCGGGGGAACCGAGTCGGACGATTAGGCCCCGACTGGCGGCCAATGCGGGCCCTCTCGGCGCCGTGGCCGTACAGTAGTTGCATGACGCGCATCCTCGCGATTGCCAACCAGAAGGGCGGGGTGGCCAAGACCACTACGGTGGAGTCACTCGGGGCCGCTCTCGCCGACCTGGATGTCTCGGTTCTGGTGGTGGATCTCGATCCACAAGGGTGCCTTACGTTCTCGCTGGGCCACGACCCGGATCAACTCGAGACCTCGGTCCACGACGTGCTGCTCGGCGACGCGGAGATTACCGACGTCCTGCTCGACACCGAGGACAACGTGACGCTGCTCCCGGCCACCATCGACCTGGCCGGCGCCGAGGCGCTGCTGCTCATGCGACCGGGTCGGGAGTATGCGCTCAAGCGCGCACTGGCCGAGGTGTCGGAGGACTTCGACGTCATCCTCGTCGACTGCCCGCCGTCGCTGGGGGTGCTCACGCTCAACGGACTCACAGCGGCCGACGAGGTGATCGTGCCGCTGCAATGCGAGACGCTGGCCCACCGTGGCGTCGGGCAACTGTTGCGTACGGTGTCCGAGGTACAGCAGATCACCAATCCGTCGCTCACCATGCTCGGTGCGGTCGCGACGCTCTTCGACGCGCGCACCACCCACAGTCGCGATGTGCTCTCCGATGTGTCCGATCGGTACGACCTCGCGGTGCTGTCCCCGCCGATCCCGCGGACCGTGCGCTTCGCCGAGGCGTCGGCCTCCGGAACGTCGGTGATGCGCGGACGAAAGAACAAGGGCGCCACCGCATATCGCGAACTGGCCGAGAACCTCTGGAAGTACTGGGACGCTGGCCAGCAAGTCCAGACCTTCGACTTGGTCTGACCCACCACCGGGCCCCTGAGTCACGACCGCTCCCGACGCACCGCTCCTCAGGGCGGCGCCTCAGCCATCGGGAGGGGTTGCTTGCTCGGCGGCGATCGGGAGGAGACTCGCAACGGGCTCAGGGAGCCGGGACGAAGGCCTCGATCATGTCACCACGTTGCTCGACGACGACCTGCCCGATCACCCGCAGGCTCACGGTGCCACCGCGGAAGTCTGTGCGGGTCAGCGCGATGGTGCGGATCTCGCGTCCGGTCTCGACGTCGCGGACACTGATCCCCGACGGGCTCGGCAACAGGAGTTGTCGGTCCATCAGTGCTCCCGGGCCCAGTGTGCCGGGGACCTGGTACTTCGGCCGGCCGGTGCCGGCGTCGAGCACGACGGTCGCCTGCCCGGTCCAGTAGGTGACCACCGGGTCGTCGTCGATCGGCACGCTGTCGGCTCGTGGGGTGCGCTCGCCCTTGACGTCGTGGGTCGAGCCGGGGACGCCGTCCTGATTGAACAGCCGGATGCGGGGCGGCGTCGGCGAGCCGGGATTGGTGCTGCCGGCGTCGTAGATGGAGATGGTCGAGGAGTTCATCGCGACGAGGACCGGCGGTGCCTGCAGGGTGTCGATGGTGAGCAGCGACGAACCGTACTCGGTGACCTTCTCCTCCGAGTTCAGCAACGCGCCGAGAACGGTGAGCCGATAGCCCGGTTCCTCGCCACAGTGCTCGATGACCGCGACCCGATCACCGGAGATGGCAGAGGAGAAGAGCCGGCAGTTCGCCCGGCCGGGCTGGACGTCGGGGTTCACCGGGGCGTCGACGCGGCCGTACTCGATTCCGCGGACCAGGTTGGAGCCCCAGGTCTCCAGGCGGGTAGGGCCTTGTGCGACAACGTAACCCGAGTCGCTGACGAGGTGCAGGGTGTTGTCGGCGTCGCTTGACCGGGCGGCCGTGCGACGCCCGGTCTTGCCGTCGAGAGCGGTGACCTCGGAGCAGCCCCGCGAGTTGCGGTACACCGCGAGTACCGAATCGCTGCTGCCCGGCCACACGGCGTCGGTGGTGCAGAGCGCGAGGTCGCGTCGATACGACCACACCTCGTGGCCGGTGAACGGATCGTGCGCGACGACGTCGCCCCCGTCACCGGTGACCACCACGGCGTCGCCGAGCGCGGGGATTCGCGTGGCGGATGAGCGAGCGTGCCAGCCGGCGACGAGGCGGTCGGGGATCGCGGTGGCCGCGGGGACCGTCGGAGCCGCCTTCTCGGCAGCGTCGCTCTCGGTGTGC
>NZ_JBEXMX010000163.1:0-4171 GCF_040610755.1 Gordonia sp. NPDC003585
CGGTCAACGCGGCGAGCGCCGGCGTCGACAACGCCCACGGCCGACGCCCGGCACTGAGCATCTCGATCACCGGCGCAGCGGCCAGCAAATAGCCGGCCCGCAGCCCGGCAAGGCCGAAAGTCTTTGTCACACTGCGTATCACAATCACGTCCGGCCAGGACTCACCGGCCAGCGATTCCGGTTCGGGCCGGCCGTCGGGCCCTTCGGTCAGATCGGCGAAGGCCTCGTCGACGACGATGATGCGACCCGGCCGCCGCAGCGCCGCGATCGCCTCGCGGGCGTGCAGCACCGACGTCGGATTGGTCGGGTTGCCCAGCACCACGAGATCGGCGTGCTCGGGAATCGCCGTGTCACCGCCGAGACACCACGGCGGTGGCAGCGTGACCTGGGTGATGGGCACGCCGGCCGCCCGCAGCACGAGTTCCGGTTCGGTGAACGACGGCTGGATCAGCGCCGCATGTGCGGGCGCGAGCCTGGGCAGCATCTCGAAACCGTCGGCGGCCCCGGCCAGCAACAGCACCTCACTCGGGTCCCGACCGTGCGCGGACGCGATCGCGTCGATCGCGCGGTCCTCGTCGGCGGCGGTCGGATAGCGGGCGAGGTCGTCGAGCCGGTCGCGTACCGCGTCGATCACGAAGTCGGGTGCGCCGGCCCGCACGTTCACGGCGAAATCGACCAAACCGGGACGCGCGTCTCGGTCGCCGTGACGGTCCAATGCGTACAGGCCGCCCTCAACTCCCACCCCTTGTGCGCGCAACCCGGATGTCATGACTTCAGACATTACGTGCACGATGAAGAGGTGACGTCGCTGCCAGACCCCCGCAATCCGGCCACCACGCTGCTCGTCGACCTCGACGGCACCATCACCGACAGCTTCGAGGGCATCGCCAACAGTTTCCGCCATGCCCTGGCCGCGGTGGACGCACCCGAGCCCCCTCCCGAGGTGGTGCGCGGAATCGCCGGCCCGCCCATGATCGATTCGCTGCTGGCGCTCGGACTCACGTCCGAGGTCGCCGACGAGGCGATGGCCGCCTACCGGCAGCGGTATACCGAGACCGGCTGGCTGGAGAACTCCGTCTTCGACGGTATGGACCGCGTCCTGGCCGACCTCGCGTCGACCGGCCGGGTGCTGGCCGTCGCGACTTCGAAGAACCAGAACACGGCGCGGGCGATTCTCGAGCACTTCGGGCTGGCGTCGTACTTCCAGGTGATCGCCGGTGCCAGCGACGATGGGTCACGACGGCGGAAGTCCGACGTCATCGAGCACGCGCTGAACGAACTCGGCATCACCGTCGACCCCGCGACCCGCCATCCGCGGGTGCCGGTGGTGATGATCGGCGACCGCAGCCACGACGTCGACGGTGCGGCCCGATTCGGGATTCCAGCGATTCTCGTCGGATGGGGTTACTCTCAAGTAGGCGAAGGCCGCGATGCGACGTGGACGGTCGCATCGATTGCAGATCTGCGCGAGGTATTGGGTGTCTGAACAGCTACACATCAGCTTCGTCTGTACCGGCAACATCTGCCGATCCCCGATGGCCCAGAACATCTTTCGTTCGGCACTCGACGACGCGGGGCTCGGCGACGCGGTGCGGGTGACCAGTTGCGGTACCAGTGGTTGGCACGTCGGGGAACCCGCCGACAACCGTGCACGTACCGAATTGCTGGCGCACGGCTACTCCGACGCACACGTCGCCAGCCAACTCGGTCCGGAGCATTTCAACGCGGATCTGCTGGTCGCGATGGACTCCGGGCATGTCCACGAACTCGAGCGCAAACGTCTCGGGGACCGGGTCCGGCTACTGCGGTCGTTCGACGAGGCGGCCGATCCCGACGACCTCGACCTCGCCGACCCGTACTACGGCGGCAACGACGACTTCACTGTGACGCGCGAGCAGATCGAACGGTCGATGCCCGGCCTGATCGCCTGGGCGACCGAGCGTCTCGACGGGTGAGCGCTGGTCGGCGGCACGTGCCGCCGACCAGGCCGGCTCACTCGTCTGCGGGACTCACCAGGTTGTGCACAAACCGGATCTTGTTCAGCACTGCCTCGGGCAGCACGAACGGATAGAGATCCGGGTGTCCCATCGACCGGTTGATCTGGTTGAGCGACCACGACAGCGGCAGCCACCATTCGATGATGCGATCGAACCCGACGTCGCCCGGCAGCACACCGTCGAGTGTCGAACCGGCCGGCGCCATCGCGAATGCCGCCGCGGTGTCGAGACTGTCGCGAATGTGCAGATAGTGCGCGAAGGTCTCGGCGAAATCCTCGGCCGGATGCATCGTCGCGTACGACGACACGTACTGCTCGGGCCATCCTTCCGGCGCGCCCTGCGAATAGTGGCGGTCGAGCGCGGCCTGATAGTCGTCGTCCGGGTTGCCGAAGAGCTCTTCGAATCCGGGTCGTGCGGCGTCATCGATGAGCACCAGTTGGTAGTAGTGCCCGATCTCGTGCCGGAAATGACCCAGCACGGTTCGGTACGGCTCGGCCAGTTCGACGCGCATCTGCTCGCGGTGCACGTCGTCGCCCTCGGCGAGGTCGAGGGTGATCACACCGTTGTCGTGTCCGGTGATCACGGATTCGTGTGCGCTGGAGAGGAGATCGAAAGCCAGTCCGGTGTTTGGGTCATTGTCTCGGCCGGTGATCGGGAGGCCGAGTTCGTCCAGTTCGAGGATCACACGTCGTTTGGCGGTCTCGGCCTGGCCGAAGATCGGCAGAGCGTCGAGGTCGTCGTCACCGGGGCGGGTCCGGGTGAGTTTGCACGACACGCACCGCGTCGGCTTACCGGTCCACTTCACAAGCCAATTACATTGGGCTACTTGGGTATTTGCGCACCGTTCGAGGAGGACACCGTCCACCTCGGTACGTCCGGACTCGTCGAGCACGTAGATCGATCGGGTCGGCAGCCAGAAACCCAGCGGACTCTGGCAATGCAGACACAGGCTGTTTTCGAAGGACAATCGCTGACCGCATTTGCGGCATAAGAAGTCGCGCATTGGTTCCACGCTACCCGGTCTCGGTACCGTTGAGGCGTGCGCGTGCTCCGATCCGTATTGCGTCCAGGGTGGATCGCCCTGGGCGTCGTGGTGATCGCGTTCGCCGTTGCGTGCTTCACGCTGCTCGCGCCCTGGCAGTTGGGCAAGAACTCCTCGACCCACCAGCGCAACGAACTCATCCGCAGCGCAGCCGAGACCGACCCGGTCCCGCTGGCCCAACTGGCGCCGACCGCGGCCTTCGATCCGTCGAAGGAATGGCGGGAGGTGACGCTGCGCGGACGCTATCTGCCGCAGGATCAAGCGCTCGTCCGACTGCGCAACGTCGACGAGCAGCCGGCGATCGAGGTCGTGACGCCATTCGCCGTGGCGGGTACCGACCGGGTGATCGCGGTGAATCGCGGATACGTCCGTCCGCGGGAGGGCGCGGCACCGCCGATTCCGGCTGTACCACCCGGCGATGTGACGATCACCGGGAGGATCCGTGCCCCCGAGGGCACCAGCGCCGGTCGCGGTGCCCACGCCGAGGAGGGGATGCTGGCGGTGTACTCGATCGACCCCGCCGAGATCGGCCGGGCGACGGCGACTCCGATGGATCGGTTCTACATTCAGCTGTCTCCCGCGCAACCGGGGTCACTCGGCGAGATCCCGCTGCCGCAGTTGGATTCCGGACCGTATCTCTCGTACGGATTGCAGTGGCTGGCGTTCGGCATCATGGCGCCGCTCGGTGCCGCCTACTTCCTGTTCTCCGAGATCCGTCACCGCAGGCGGGCGGGCGCCGGTTCCGTGACCACCGAACCCGACGGTGACACCCTGCTCAGGGGCACTGCGCCCGGGGGCGATGCCGCACCCGGGGCCGACGCCGCCGAGCCCACAGCGACCCCCGACACCCGCGCGGAACGAAAACGACGTGTCCGCAGCGACCTGCGAGCGGCCGGCGTCGTGTCCGGGTCACGTCAGGTCGGCCAAGTCGGCACCGGACCCGATGCGACCGCGACATCAGACGGGGTGCGCGACAAACTCAGTCGCCGATACGGCGGCTGAGCAGAACTCCGACCGCCAGCGCGAGCGAGGCTGCCTGCACCCGACGCGACAGCGTGACGGTCGCACGCAGGTCCGTCGTCGTCGGCGGATCGCCGTCACCCAGAGTCGGCCGGTCCTCGACGGCGTGCGG
>NZ_JBEXMX010000164.1:0-4148 GCF_040610755.1 Gordonia sp. NPDC003585
CGAGGCGCGCCGCCGACGAGCACCGTGAGTGCACCGGCGATCCGGGCCGGGACGAGGTTCGCGATGTCGTCGGCCCGTGCCGACGCCCAGCCGAAACGGCGGTAGCGCGGGCTTCGGTACCCCACCATCGCGTCCAGGGTGTTGACGGCCCGGTAGCCGACCAGACCCGGCACTCCCGCCACGGCACCCCAGATCAGTGGGGCGACAGCGGCATCCGAGGTGTTCTCGGCGAGGGATTCGACCGCGGCCCGGCAGATGCCCGCGTCGTCGAGGGAGTCCGGGTCGCGTCCACACAGACTGGGCACCAGGGACCGCGCGCCTGCGGTGTCGGCCGCACTCAAGGCGTCGGCGACCTGTTCGCCCACCCGCGTCAACGACGCACCGCCCAACACCATCCAGGTGGTCAGTCCGGTGAACGCGAATCGACTGGCCGGCCCGTCACACAGACGCTGCGCGCCGAGCGCCAACGCGGTCGCCGAACCGGCCGTCGCGCAGGCGAAAACGGTTCCGGACCATCGGGAATCACGGTAGATGTGACGTTCGACGGCCGACACCATCCGACCGAATCCGGCCACCGGATGTCCGCGCCGCGGATCGCCGAGCAGGCGATCGAGCAGGTACCCGCACACCAATCCCCCCGCGGTCGCGAGCGCTCGTTCCATCGGCCGATCGTAGCCAACCCACGCTGCGTGACAGACTTGCCCGGTGATGCTGGACAGGACCGAGTAGTGGCCAGGACACGACCACAACCCATTGCCGGTCGCTACGACATCGACGGCGGCATCGCCGAACTGGCACCGGACCCGGTCGCCGGCGGATGGCTGCTGACGATCAACGGCACCCACAGTTCGCACATCCACCCGGACCCGACGCTCCTCGACTTCGAATACCTCCGCCAGATGGCAGCGGTCATCGAAGACCGGTACCCATCACAGACTCGCCTGCGCGTCGTCCACCTCGGCGGTGCGGCCTGCGCGCTCGCTCGTTACCTCGCCGTCCGATACCCCGACGCGCGGCAGGTGGCGGTCGAGATCGACGCCGAACTCGCGCGTCTGGTCCGCGAATGGTTCGACCTCCCACGATCCCCGCTGCTTCGCATCCGGGTGGGTGATGCCCGGGCGGTCACCGAAAGCCTCCACCCGGGCAGCCGCGACGTCGTGGTCCGCGACGCGTTCGTCGGGAACCGAACCCCGGTGCACCTCACGACACGCGAGTTCACGTCGTCGGTCCACGAACTGCTCACACCTGGCGGGTTGTACCTGGCGAACTGTGGCGATGGGCGAGCGCTCGACGGTGTTCGGGCCGAGGCCGCCACCATCGCATCGGTCTTTGCCAACGTGATGCTGATCGCCGATCCGGCCATGTTCAAGGGTCGACGCACCGGCAATGTCGTACTGGCGGCCAGCGACGCCCCCCTGAAGGCATCTGCCGCGCTCACGCGCCGGTTGCTCAGCGATCCCCTCCCCGCTCGCGCCATCGACGGCGACGCGGCACGCGTCTTCGGCAGCCAGGTCCGCGTCGACGAGGACTCCGCCCGGTAGCTCGATAGTCGGTCGATCGTCCAATCGGACGACACGAGGTTCTCGGCAGTGATACCGACATCCAGCCGAGTGAATTCGGGCCGCACATACGTTCGGAGGAGCCTCGCCTTGTGTCGTCCCACTGCTCGACATACGAAGGTGTAGTTCACTCGATAGGCTGAGAATGGATCTGTCGGCGATCGGACCCGATCGACGGCGAGAATTTCGGATCGAAAATCGAAGGGGTGACGTGACCGAGCCAAAATCGAGGACCGGCACCATGCTGGGCCCGTACCGCATCGGCCGGCTCCTGGGTCGTGGTGGCATGGGCGAGGTATACGAGGCCCTGGACACGGTCAAGGAACGCACCATCGCCCTGAAGTTGCTCCCGCTGCACTTCGCGAACGACAGCGATTTCCGCGAGCGATTCGAACGCGAATCGAAGACCGCCTCCAAACTGTCCGACCCGCATGTCATCCCGATCCACGACTGGGGTGAGCACGACGGCGTGCTGTTCATCGACATGCGCATGGTCGACGGCAAGGACCTGCGGGGCATTCTGAAGGACGGCCCCATCGCACCTGGCCGCGCTGTCTCGATCCTCTCCCAGATCGCAGGTGCGCTCGACGCGGCGCATCGCAGCGGGCTGGTCCATCGGGACATCAAGCCGGACAACATCCTCGTCAACAACGACGACTTCGCTTATCTCGTCGACTTCGGCATCGCACACGGTGAGACCGACAGGCACCTGACGCAGGTCGGCACGGCACTCGGCACGCTCGCGTACATGGCTCCCGAACGTCTCAACGATGTTCCGGCGGGACCGAGTTCGGACATCTACGCGCTGACCTGCGTGCTCTTCGAGAGTGTCACCGGAAGCGCGCCGTATCCGTCGAAGACCGACGCCGGCATCATGACCGCCCACCTCACCCAGCCGCCGCCGCAGACCGGAAGTCCGCTCGACCCGGTGATCGCCCGCGGTCTGGCCAAGGACCCGGCCCAGCGCTTTCCGACGGCGAAGGAGTTGATGCGGGCGGCATCCGTCGCGATCGCCACCACCCCCACCCGGCCCGTCCACCAACCAGGACCCGGGCCCGGTCCCGCTCCGTCCGGACCGTCTCGGATGCCGTCGGGCCCAACGTATCCGCCGGGCGGGCAGGGGTCGCGTCCCTCCGGGCCTGGGGTCTCGGGGCCTGGGGTGTCGGGGCCTGCGGCCGCGGGCGCAGCGGCATGGGGAGCGCAGCCAGGCGGGGCATACTCGGGGCCCACTCAGATTCGCCCCACCCCGTCGGGACCGAGCGGATTCGGTGGCGCGCCGCCATCCGGGCCCACAACGATCGGCTCCGGCCCACACTCGGCTCCCGGCGGCGGCTCGTACACACCGCCGCCACCCAGTGGGCCGAATCCGTCGTATCTCTACTCCGGCGGTGGCGGAACGCCACCTTCGGGGCCGCAAGCCAAGAAGCGTCCGGTGGCGCTCCTGGTGGTCGCCGTCGTGGCGGTCCTCGCCCTCATCGGGGCCGGCGTCTTTTTTGCCGTCCGCGCAGCTGGAGGTAGTGACGATACGAAGACAGCGTCGTCGACGCCACCGACGCCGAATGTCGAGACCGTCGCGTGCACGTACACGACCCACACGCCGGTCGGCGGCGTCCCACTCGACCCGCCCGCGGCCCAACAACCCAAGTCCGGCACGGTGAACGCCACCTTCGCAATAGCCGCGCAGGGCGACATCAAGGTCACCATGGATCGGACGAAGGCACCCTGCAACGTCGGGGCCGTCACGACGATGATCCAGAACGGGGTCTACGACCACAACACCTGCCACGAGTCCGGCAAGATCTATCTGCTGTGCGGTTCCCCGAACGGCGAGGACAACACCAACCCCGGCTGGACGAGCCCAGACGAACAGCCAGTCGGATTGACCCCCGACGGCACCAACGACAGCGGCGAGAACGTCTTCGTGTATCCGCGGGGAACGATGCTCATCTACCCGTCCGAGGACATCAAACCCAATGGCGGATCGACGATGCTGGTGTTCCTCACCGACAACGCCCGACTGCCGTTGCGCTTCACGATCCTCGGGAAGGTCGACGACGCGTCGATGCCGGTTCTCGACGGCATCGTCAAGGGTGGGTTCATTCCCGCCAAGCCGAACGCGACCTACGGCAAGCCGAACATCAGCGCCATCATCCAAACCGCCACGGTGACATCCGGCTGATTCTTTCTCTCGCCGACGACGCGCCTCGGACTCGGGAGCATCGTCGTCTAGCACAGGAGGCGCGACCTGCCGCCCACGAAACCAGCGCAGCCGTGCACCGCGACAACCAGAGCCGAGTTGGAGAACGCGAGTGCTGCAGCACTCGCGTTCTCCAACTCAACTCGAGTTCTCACAGTTCGACGACCGAAACAGTCTTCTTCGAATCAGATCACGTAGTTCAGGTTCGTCAGAATCCGGTCGGCGATCTCCCGGTCACCCTCGACCGTCACTGCTGCGGGGTCGGCGTCGCGTCGTCCGCCGGCGAGTCGAGCCAGATCGATCGCGTCGAGCGTGAGCCGGACGGTGGCGGCGTCGTCGCCGGGCAGATTCGGCCCGCTCGCTGCGTTCCCGGCGCCGGCCTCGAATTCATC
>NZ_JBEXMX010000165.1:0-3950 GCF_040610755.1 Gordonia sp. NPDC003585
AGCTGCGGTACTCCGATCCGATGCTGCTCGACGACGTCGCCGCGGACTTTCCGTTCCTGACGATCGTGATGGCGCATCCCGCGGTGCCGTGGGTGACGTCGTTGCCGGTCGGGGTTCCGGCGCCGGTGCTCTACCGCGCGCTGCGTGATTTCGAGCCCGACGTCGTGCATCTGGCGTCGCCGTTCGTGGTCGGGGCGGCGGGGGCTCTTGCCGCGCGGAAGTTGCGCGTGCCGGCGGTCGCGGTGTTCCAGACCGACGTGGCGGGGTTTGCCGCGGAGTATCGGCTCGGCGCCGTGGAACAGCTGGCCTGGCAGTACACCCGACGCCTCCACGAACTCTGCGACCTCACCCTGGCGCCGTCGTCGGCTGCGTTGGAAGAACTTGCCGCGCATGGTATTCCGCGTCTGCGCAAGTGGGGTCGGGGCGTCGACAACGAGTTGTACTCGCCCGGTCGGCGGGATCTTGAGCTGCGTGCTTCGTGGATGGGCGACAGCGCCGAGCTCGTCGTCGGATTCGTGGGTCGGCTCGCGCCGGAGAAGCACGTGGAACGGTTGGCGTCGTTGGCTGCCGACCCGACGGTGCAGCTGGTGATCGTCGGCGACGGGCCGGAGCGGGCACGGCTGGAACGGCTGATGCCGGGTGCGGTGTTCACCGGCGAGCTGCGGGGCGTCGACCTCGCTCGCGCGTACGCGAGCCTCGACATCTTCGTGCACGCCGGCGAACACGAGACGTTCTGCCAGGCCATTCAAGAGGCGATGGCCAGCGGGCTGCCCGTCATCGGGCCCGACGCGGGGGGTCCGCGCGACCTGGTCGCGCCGTTCCGGACCGGATACCTGCTCGGGGTCGACGAGTTCTCGACGCGGCTGCCGGAGGTCGTCGACACCTTGCGCGACGATGCGCTGCGGGCCGCGTTTGGTCGTGCGGCGGTGCAGGCGGTGCGGAGTCGGTCGTGGTCGGCGATCTGCGCGCAGCTGGTCGGGCACTACGACTCGGTGCTCGACGGTTCCGCATCGGGCCGGTCGCGGCGCGGGCGGGTCGCCTGAGCCGTCGTGGCTGCAGGTAGCCTGAGGCGCATGGCAGCTGCTTCGGGCTCAACGAGTGGCGAGCGCGCGACGCTCGGCAAGGATCCGGCCGAGGTTGCGGCCATGTTCGACGGCGTCGCCAAGCGGTACGACATCACCAACACCGTGCTGTCGTTCGGGCGGGATCGGAGTTGGCGCAAGACCACTCGCAAGGCATTGGATCTGAAACCGGGCGACGTGGTGCTCGATCTTGCCGCCGGTACTGCGGTGTCGACGGTCGAGCTGGCGCGGTCCGGCGCGGTGTGTATCGCCGCGGATTTCTCGCTCGGCATGCTCAAGGCCGGCGCTGCGCGCGACGTGCCGAAGGTCGCCGCCGACGCGTTGCACCTGCCGTTCGCCGACGCGTCGTTCGACGCCGCGACCATCTCGTTCGGGCTGCGCAACGTCTACGACGTGTCGCAAGCGCTCGGCGAGCTCTACCGGGTGCTGAAACCGGGTGGGCGGATCGTCATCTGCGAATTCTCCACCCCGACGCTGCGGCCCTTCCGCACCGTGTACATGGAGTACCTGATGAAGGCGTTGCCCGCTGTCGCGACTCGGGTGTCGAGCAATCCGTCGGCGTATGTGTATCTCGCAGAATCGATTCGGGCGTGGCCCGACCAGTTCGCGCTCGGCGACCTGATGCGCGACGCGGGCTTTTCGCAGGTGCGCTGGCAGAACCTGACCGGCGGTATCGCGGCGGTGCATTCCGCCCGGAAGTGACGCACGCTCAACGAATGCTCAGGTGTTGGCGGCGTGGGGGACCGGGCAGCCGACAGCGAGGTCGGGCGTCGGATCGGCGTGTGGCACAGGGCAACCGGGGGCGAAGGTGCCGAGGTCTTCGACCTGGTACCCGCGCGAGTATCCGCGGACCTGCGACATCTCACGTCCGTAGATCGGCTTCACCCGCGGCCGGGCAAACGTGCGGATCGCCAAACCGCGCGCCTTCAGTCCACCGCGCACCAGGACGCGTTCGACGGCGGTCGGCTTGGGGTAGCCGAAGGCCTCGAGAAGCGGATCGTCCATGAGCGCGAACGACATTCGACGCACGACGGGCCGCGGAAGGAGGCGGTAGGGCAGGAAGGTGCACAGGAGGTCGAGCGTCGCGTCGGCGACTTTGCGCGAGTCGGCGCTGTAGGCGAAGTGCTCGCGCTCGTAGTCGACGAGGAACTTCTCGAACTCTGCGTAGGTTGCGGGAAGATTCTTGATCGCCATGTGCTTACCGAGTTTGCGGTAGTGATTGGTCAGCCCGGTGATCTCGTGGTCGGTGAGCTTGCGCCACTCGTAGGCGTTCACCCACTGGACCGGACAGACCACGAAAGTGGCCAGCACGTAGAGCATGTCGTCGTTGGAGATGTCGTAACGGGCATGCATCTGGTTGATACGCCGGATCGCCGACCGTCCCGTCGTGCTGTCGAAGCCGTGCTCGATCGGTGCGTCGAGCAGCAGCACCGTGTCGTCGTAGCGCTTCTGTGTCTCGTCGGTGAATTGGCCTGTGCGATAGAGCAAGTCGCCGATGGATGGGACGGCGTAGGTGCGGAACAGCGCGAAGCTCAAGGCCTGCGTGATGCCCCACGGGAACTCCTGGGTCCCGAGTGCGCGGGCGATGGACACCGGGTCGGCGACGGCGTCGATGCGGTCGATTTCATCGCGCCGACGATAGCGTTTGGAGTTGCGGAAGCGGGCTGCGAGCATGCTTGGAACATATCACCGAAAACGTCTCATTGATTACATGTGGGTGGTCACGATGGTGTGGGTTCGTGGTGTGGATCACTCAGGAGAACGGCGGCCGTGCGTCGATGCGCGTCGAGACCCGGCCGGCACCGCGCCAGGCGCGGGCGACGAGGTCGGCGTCGTCGGGGGTGATCAGGTTGCCCATCACCCGCACGACCATCGACATCAGCCGCTGCGACCGAATCCCGGGACGGCCGAGGGTCGGGACTGCCTGGGGCACGGTAAGCAGCCCGGCGAGGCGTCGGGCGGCGGAGAACGCGAGACCGTAGTGGTCGACGAGGATGTCGCGCCAACGGGCGGTGTGGTCGGGGTCGGCGCGGGTGTCGCCGATGAGTTCGACGGCGAGCCGGCCGGTTTCGAGGGCGTAGTCGATGCCCTCGCCGTTGAGCGGGTTCACACATGCCGCGGCGTCGCCGATGAGCATCCAGTTGCGTCCCGCGACTCCGGTCACCGCGCCGCCCATCGGCAGCAGCGCAGATGTGAGTCGGACCGGCGGTCCCTCGATGCCCCATTCGTCGCGGACCATGTTCGCGTAGAACTCGAGGATCGGTCGTAATTGCATGTGCGCGGGGCGTTTTGCGGTGGCCAGCGCCCCGACCCCGACGTTGAGCAGCCCACCGCCCGCGCTGCCGAGCGGGAAGACCCAGCCGTATCCGGGCAGCAAGTTGCCGTCGGGTCCACGGAGTTCGAGATGCGATCCCATCCAGTTCTCGTCGGCGCGGGTCGACGGGACGTAGGCGCGCGCGGCGGTCCCATAGGCGGTGTCGCGGTGCCACTCTCGGCCCAGGGACTTGCCGAGGCCGGACTTCACGCCGTCGGCGACGATCACGTCTCGCACCCGGATCGACGACGTCCCAGACGCGGTGGCCAGGGTGACCGACTCGATCCGATCGCCGGTCATCGTCACATCAACAGCCTTGGCGCCCTGAATCATTCGGGCACCCTTGGAAACCGCGAGCGCGCGGATCTCCTCGTCGAGCTCGGTGCGCGCGACCGCGCTGCCGTAGGCGGGGAAGCGGCCCGACGGCCAGGGCACACGCTTGGTCGCACCCCAGCCGTGCAGGAGCAGGCCGTCGAGGCGGGGGCGTCCGTCGAGGTAGTCGCCGAGGCCGAGAGCGTCGAGTTCGGCGATCGCGCGTGGGGTCAGACCGTCGC
>NZ_JBEXMX010000166.1:0-3868 GCF_040610755.1 Gordonia sp. NPDC003585
GACGAGTTTCTTCCCCTATTTTTCGTGGATCATCGTTGCCGCGCCGCGCTCCACGGCCCTCTTCCCGCCTCCACGATCGCCGCCGCAGGCGGCGGTGGGTCGCTGACTCGACTAGGGCGTGTCTCCCAATTCCCTTTGCGGGTCTTGGCGGCTCGATCGCAGCCAGGGTGCAATCGACTCCACCAATCCCTCGCAGTGGAATTGGGAGACACGCCCTAATTGACCGCAGGGAACGGGAACTGCGCGGCGCGCGTCGAACCAATATGGCCCGACCCTCCCTCGCTCTCCGGTGGCGACGCTTGGTACGCCATCACCGATCGCGACGCTCTGGGGTGCATGGATGGACCATGCGTCGCTGGTGCGTGCTGAGCGCGTTCGTGGTGACGGCGCTCTTCGTGGCGACCGGGGTGATGGTCAACACCGCGCAGACGGGTGTCGACGAGCGGGTACGTGCAAGGGCGCAGCGGCTGACCGGGGAACTCGGTGCGCTGTCCGTCTCGGCGGCCCGGCGGCACCGCGAGGACTATCAGCGCTCGGCATTCGGAACTCCCTGGAGCGACGAGGTGCGGGTACGTGGCGGTTCCAACGGGTGTGACACCCGAAACGACATCCTCGCGCGCGATCTGCACGACACGCGTCGTGGCCCGACCAAGACGTGCCCCGGCGCTGTGCTCGCAGGGGAGTTCCGCAGCCCGTACACCGGCGACTACATCGTGTTCCGGCGTGACCTGGGCGCTGCAGCCGTGCAGATCGATCACATCGTCCCGCTCGCGTACGCGTGGGATATGGGGGCGTGGGCGTGGCCCGCGGAATTGCGGCAGGACTTCGCCAACGACCCCGCCAATCTCGTTGCGGTGGACGGGGGATCGAATCAGGACAAGAGCGACGCCGAACCCGCCCGCTGGATGCCGGACGAGCGGGGGTTCTGGTGTCAGTACGCAGTGCAGTTCGTCATCGTCGTGCGCAGCTACGGACTCGCGATCGACGCGGCGTCCCGGGATGTCCTTGCCGATGCTCTCCGGTGTCGGTGACGCGTGGCCGTTCGCCGACGGCACGTTGGGCCGAGAAATCGGCGGCGCTACGCTGGTGGGCGGATATTCGCACGCATGTCACCGCGACGATCGAGGAACACCGATGAGCGCACCCACCGCAGAAGAAGCCGTCACCGCAGAGTCCGGGACACAGCCGGACACCGAGAAGGTCGTTCTCGACCTCGCGCGGGCGGCGCGATCGGCGTCGCGGTCGCTGGGCGGACTGACCACTGCGGCCAAGAACAAGGTGCTGCTCGCAGCTGCCGACGCTGTGGAAGCCGCGGTCGAGGAGATCCTGGCCGCCAACGCTGAGGACATCTCGCGTGCCGAGTCCTCCGACATGGAGGCCAGCCTCCTCGACCGGCTTCGCCTGACTCCCGAGCGCGTCACCGGTATCGCGGAGGGCCTGCGACAAGTTGCGGTCCTGCCCGACCCGATCGGTGAGATCGTCTCCGGCAAGACCCTGCCCAACGGTTTGCAACTGCGCCAGATGCGCGTTCCGCTCGGTGTGGTCGGCATCGTCTACGAAGCCCGCCCCAATGTGACGGTCGACGCGTTCGGTATCGCCTTCAAGTCGGGCAACGCGGTGCTGCTGCGGGGATCGTCGTCGGCCGCGTCGTCGAACGCCGAATTGGTGCGGGTCCTGCGAGAAACGTTGTCGGACAACGGGGTCACTGCCGACGCGGTGGCGCTGCTGCCCAGCGAGGACCGCTCCAGCGTGACTGCACTGATCCGGGCGCGCGGTCTGGTGGACGTGGTGATCCCGCGCGGTGGCGCCGGACTCATCAACGCCGTCGTCAGCAACGCGACCGTACCGACGATCGAGACGGGCACCGGCAACTGCCATGTCTACGTGCACGCACTCGCGGACCTCGACGTCGCGACGCGGGTGGTACTGAACTCCAAGACCCGCCGGCCCAGCGTCTGCAACACCGCCGAGACCGTCCTGATCGACAAGGCTGTTGCCGCCGACGCGCTGCCCCGGATCACGTCTGTCCTGCAGGCGCAGGGCGTCATCATCCACGGTGACGAGCCGGGTATGGAACCCGCGACCGAACAGGATTGGGCCGAGGAGTACCTGTCGATGGACATCGCGATGAAGGTGGTCGACGACCTCGACGCCGCCGTCGCGCATATCGACAAATACGGAACCGGACACACCGAGGCGATCATCACGACCGACCTGGCCGCCGCCAACGAGTTCACCTCGCGCGTCGACGCCGCCGCGGTCATGGTCAACGCGTCGACCGCGTTCACCGACGGTGAGCAGTTCGGATTCGGTGCCGAGATCGGTATCTCCACGCAGAAGCTCCATGCGCGCGGCCCGATGGGACTGCCCGAACTCACCTCCACCAAATGGTTGGTGTGGGGCGCCGGACACGTGCGGCCCGCCTGATGAGCCAAGCATCCTCGGACACCGCACCGCGCATCGATCCGTCCTTCGCCGACGTCGGCGACGTGGTGACCCGGCTGCGTGGCACGGGCTATCTCGCCGACGAGGCGACCGCGACGTCGACCTTCCTCGCCGACCGCCTGGGCAAGCCGTTGCTCGTGGAAGGTCCTGCGGGCGTGGGCAAGACGGAGCTCGCCCGCGCGATCGCGTCGGCCACCGACGCCGAACTCATCCGTTTGCAGTGCTATGAGGGCATCGACGAGGCGCGGGCGCTCTACGAGTGGAATCACGCCAAGCAGATCCTGCACATCCAGGCCACCGGCACGCGCGCATGGGACGAGGCGAAGACCGACATCTTCTCCGACGAGTTCCTCTTGCCGCGCCCGCTGCTGAAGGCGATCTCGTCGGAGGGGCGGACGGTCCTGCTGATCGACGAGGTCGACAAGGCCGACGTCGACATGGAGGGCCTGCTGCTCGAGGTGCTCAGCGATTTCGCCATCACCATCCCGGAGATGGGAACGGTCACCGCGGCACGACGACCGGTGGTGCTGTTGACCTCCAATGCCACTCGCGAGCTCTCCGAGGCCCTGAAGCGGCGCTGTCTTTACTTGTATATCGATTTCCCGGATGCGGCGCGGGAGAAGGAGATCCTCGCCTCGCGGGTCCCGGGACTGACCGATGCCCTCTCGGCCGAACTGGTGCGGATCGTCGGCGTCCTGCGCACCCTCGACATCCGCAAGAAGCCGTCGGTGGCCGAGACCATCGACTGGGCCAACACGTTGTTGGCACTCGGGGCGGGCGACGGGGCGAGCGGCAGTGCACGCGGCGGCATCGACGACGGTTTGATCGCCCGCACGCTGGGCGTGGTGCTCAAGCACCGGCCCGACCTCAAGACGGCGTTCAAAGAACTCAAGCTGGGCTGATGACCGCGCCGCTCGTCGCCCATCTCACCGACTTCGTCGACGAGTTGCGTCGCCGCGGTATCGAGGTGGGGCCGTCGAATCTGATCGATGCCGCCTCAGCGGTGGAGGTGCTCGACCTGCTGAGCCGCCCGCAGCTCCGGGAGGGACTCGCGGCGACGCTGCTCTCCGATGTGGCGCAACGCGGGGTCTTCGACCGTGTCTTCGACCTCTGGTTTCCGATAGCCTTCGGAAAGCGAACCGTCACAACCGATCTGCCGCGCGACGAGAACGGCGAGGTCGATATCCCCGCCGTGCGCGACATGCTGTCAGAGGTCCTCGCCGACGACGGACCCGACGCCGACGCCCGGCTGGCCGACATGGTCGCGATGATCGTCGACGCGCTGGGGCGCTACGAATCGACGCGGGGAGAGGCGTTCTCGGCGTATCAGGCACTGTCCGCGGTGAATCCGCAGACGTTGATCGCCGCCATCGCCGCGGCGATGGCCGGCGGTGATGACGGCTCGGGTGATCGAGCGGGCACC
>NZ_JBEXMX010000167.1:0-3777 GCF_040610755.1 Gordonia sp. NPDC003585
GTGATCGCGGGCGTGCCGGTGGTCATGGCCGTCTTCGACGAGGTGATCGGCCCGAACGCCTACGAGGTCACCGCCTCGGTGCCCGACGGGACCCATGTTGCGCCCGGCGATGTGGTGCTTGCGGTGCGCGCGCCGACCGCGGCGTTGCTGACGGCCGAGCGCACCGCGCTCAACCTGATCTGCCACCTGTCCGGCATTGCGACGGCGACCGCCGCCTGGGTAGCCGCCGTCGAGGGCACTGACGCCAAGATCCGTGATTCGCGAAAGACCCTGCCCGGCATGCGTTATCTGCAGAAGTACGCGGTGCGCGCGGGTGGGGGAGTCAACCACCGGATGGGCCTGGGTGACGCCGCGCTGATCAAGGACAACCACGTCGCTGCGGCGGGATCGGTGAGCGCTGCGCTGGAGGCCGTGCGCGCAGCTGCGCCGGATCTGCCGGTGGAGGTCGAGGTCGATTCGCTGAGCCAACTCGACGAGGTGCTCGCCCTGAAACCACAGCTCGTGCTGCTCGACAATTTCGAGCCGTGGGAGACCCAGATGGCCGTTCAGCGACGTGACACCCGCTCGCCGGAGACCAAGCTGGAAAGCTCCGGCGGTCTGAGCATCAACGTCGCCGCCGACTATGCCCGCACCGGTGTCGATTACCTCGCCGTGGGGGCTCTCACGCATTCGGTGACGGTGCTGGACTTGGGTCTCGACATTCCGTGATCCGAACAACTCGGTGACCAGCACTCTGAACTGGGCAAATTGTCCGGGGCCGGCGCGCAAATCTAGAAGAACTTCTTCGACGGCCGCCGAGGCGCCGCGCGCTCACCGGCGGGTGGTGTCGAGAACCGGCGTCAACGCACAGTCGGCGATGACGTCGTCGCTCGTGGCAATCGTCAAGCCACGGCGCACGGCCTGCGCTACGAGCATCCGATCAAACGGATCGCGGTGGTCCCAGTTGAGTCGGCCCGCCAGGGTGGCGTCGGCGGAGTCCATCGCGAGGTCGTTGGTGTTCATCGCGGTGAGTGTTTCGCCCCACGCGGACAGCAGTGGCTCGCCGTCCAACCGTCCGAGACGTGTCTTGATGGCGATCTCCCAGGCCGACGCGGCAGAGACAAACAACTCGTTGGACTGGTCCGCCAACATGGTGTGGGCTGCATCCGAGATCTTGTCCGGCGCGGACACAAGCCAGAGAAGTGCGTTGGTGTCCAACAGGATCGCGGTCACCGACTGCCCTCCCACGGTGCCAGTTCGGCGTCCGGGAGCGGGTCATCGAAGGTGTCTGGCACCGCGATGGCGGGCAGCTGGCCGAAGGTCCTCGGACGCATCGTGACCGGACTGATGACGGCCACGGGCCGGCCGTGGTTGGTGATGGTGACCGACTCACCAGATCGCTCGACCTCCGCAATCAGGGCATTGAGCCGCGTCTTTGCCTCGGTACTGGAAATGGTCTTCATGAACTCGACCCTACTCCAGATTGACTAGTCCAACTAGTCGTTTTTGCTGGTGGTGAACTGCATGATCAATGTGCCTCGCCTGGAGCGGCTTTGCGGTGGACCCGCTCGACTGCCCGAGGACCGGATTCGAAAACCAATGGTGCGACCCCATATCCTGGAATCGAAATGCCACCACAACCAGGAGTGATCATGCTCGCCCGAACCGACCTGCGCGGTAGCACCCCGACGCTGGCGCAGTTGCGCCGCGCGCTGCCGCGTGGAGGCACCGACGTCAACGCCGTACTCGACACGGTGGAGCCGGTGGTGCATGCGGTGGCGCAGCGCGGCGCCGAGGCGGCCCTGGAATACGGCGAGAAGTTCGACGGCGTCAAGCCTGCGTCGGTGCGAGTACCCGCCGCCGTGATCGCCGACGCACTAGATCGACTCGATCCCGCGGTCGCCGACGCCCTGCGTGAGTCGATCGATCGGGCTCGCAAGGTGCACGCCGACCAGCGGCGCGAGACCACCCGTACGCAGGTGGTCGACGGCGGCGTGGTCGCCGAGAAGTGGATCCCGGTGCGCCGCGTCGGGCTGTATGTGCCCGGCGGCAACGCCGTCTACCCCTCGAGCGTGATCATGAACGTCGTGCCCGCGCAGGAGGCCGGCGTCGGCTCGCTCGTCGTGGCATCGCCCCCGCAGAAGGACTTCGGCGGCTGGCCCCACCCCACGATCCTGGCCGCGTGCGCGCTGCTCGGCGTCGACGAGGTGTGGGCGGTCGGCGGTGCGCAGGCCGTCGCGTTGCTCACCTACGGCGGTGAGGATACGGATCAAGATGTCCTCGATCCTGTCGACCTCATCACCGGTCCCGGCAACATCTACGTGACCGCCGCCAAGCGTCTGTGCCGGGGTGTGGTGGGCATCGACTCGGAGGCCGGGCCGACCGAGATCGCCATCCTCGCCGACGATTCCGCGGATGCCGGCATCCTCGCCTCCGACCTCATCTCGCAGGCCGAACACGACGTGCTCGCCGCGTCGGTGCTGGTGACCGACAGCGCGGAACTCGCCGACGCCGTCGACGAAGCGCTGACGCTGCAGGTGGCAGCGACCAAACACCGCGAGCGCGTCACCACGGCACTGAACGGCAGCCAGTCCGGCATCGTCCTCGTCGACAATCTGGAGTCGGGCCTCGCCGTCGTCGACGCGTATGCCGCCGAACACCTCGAGATCCAGACCCGCGACGCCGCCGCTGTCGCCGACCGGGTGCACAATGCGGGCGCGATCTTCGTCGGACCGTATGCGCCGGTGAGTCTCGGCGATTACTGCGCGGGGTCCAATCACGTTCTGCCGACGTCGGGTTCGGCGCGTTTCGCGTCGGGCCTCTCAGTCCAGACCTTCCTCAAGGGTGTGCACGTCATCGACTACGACGAGGCCGCGCTGCGCGAGGTCGCCGACAAGGTCGTCACGCTCGCCGACGCCGAGGATCTTCCCGGACACGGCGACGCGATCAAACAGCGTTTCGCGGGAGATACCGCGTGAGCGCCTCGCCGGTGGTCGTACCCGGTGGCGGAATCAGCGCCGGCGACCTGCCCCTGCGGGACAACCTCCGCGGCAAGAGTGCTTACGGCGCACCGCAACTGCGGGTTCCGGTGATTCTCAACACCAACGAGAATCCGCACCCGCCGACGCCGGCGCTCATCGACGACGTCGCCGAGTCGGCGCGCACGGCGGCAGCCGAACTGCACCGGTATCCCGACCGGGACGCGCTCGCGCTACGCACCGATCTGGCGGCCTATCTGAGTCGTGCCACCGGTGTGCAGCTCGGGGTCGAAAACCTGTGGGCGGCAAACGGTTCCAACGAGATTCTTCAGCAGTTGCTGCAGGCCTTCGCCGGTCCCGGACGCAGTGCCCTGGGCTTTGTGCCGTCGTATTCGATGCACCCGATCATCTCCGACGGCACCGACACCACCTGGCTGCAGGCGCCGCGGGCGTCGGACTTCTCGCTCGACGTCGACTACGCGGTCACCGAGATCGTCAACCGCCTCCCCGACGTTGTGTTCGTCACCTCGCCGAACAACCCCACGGGCGGTTCGATCGCTCTCGACGACCTGCGCCGCATCATCGAGGCAGCTCCCGGCATCGTGATCGTCGACGAGGCCTACGGCGAGTTCTCCGCGCAGCCCAGCGCAGTCGAACTCATCGACTCCTACCCCACGAAGGTGGTCGTGAGCCGGACGATGAGCAAGGCCTTCGCCTTCGCCGGCGGACGCCTCGGCTACCTGGCCGCGTCGCCGGCCATCGTCGAAGCACTGCTGCTCGTGCGACTGCCGTATCACCTGTCGGTGCTCACACAGGCGGC
>NZ_JBEXMX010000168.1:0-3654 GCF_040610755.1 Gordonia sp. NPDC003585
GTGAGGAGCGCGGCGGCCGCGGCGCGACGCCACCGGACGTCGTCGGGCCCGCCTTCGAAGCCGGTGATCGCCAGGCAGCCGGACGATTCGCCGCCGAGCCGGTCGGGATCGGCGAGGTTGAGGGCGGTCTCGACCTCGTCGGAGAGCCGTAGAACCGTCGGCAGCGGACCGTCCTGGGCCAGGCGTCGGAGGGCACGTGCACCGTCGTCGAAGGAAGCGAATCGCCACCCCTCGAAGACCCGCACCGCGGGGAGTGGGTGAATGCGCAGCCGCACCCGGGTGATCACCCCGAGCACCCCCTCCGATCCGAGAACGAGCTGTCGAAGATCCGGTCCCGCAGCCGATTTGGGTGCGGTACCGAGTTCGATGGTGCCACGCGGGGTGGCCAGCACCAGGCCTTCGACCATCTCGTCGAAGCGTCCGTAGCCGGCCGACGACTGGCCCGCGGACCGTGTCGCGGCATATCCGCCGATCCCCGCCCCCTCGTAGGACTGCGGGAAGTGGCCGAGGGTGAATCCGCGCGCACGCAAACCCATCTCGGCGTCGGTGCCACGGATTCCGGCCTCGAACGTTGCGGTCCGGGAGATCTCGTCGACCTCGACGAGACGGTTCATCCGACGCAGATCGATGCACACCACACCGTCGAGGCCGGAACGCTCGGGTTCGAGACCACCCACCACCGACGTGCCGCCGGTGAACGGGACCGCCGCGAGCCGATGGTCGGTGCACAGCGCCAGGATGTCGAGCACCTCGTCGTGGCTGCCCGGGAAGACGACGACGTCGGGGGCCGCGCTGACGTCGCCGGCGCGCAGCCGCAGCAGGTCGGGGGTCGAGAAGCCACGCGTGTGCTGGACGCGCTCACCGGAATCGACGACGACGTGGTCGGCCCCGAGCAGCTCGGCGAGTGCGGTTCGGGCGGCGTCGGGGATGGTGGATTCCGGTACCGGGATGTGGTCCGGGTCGACGCCTCGATCGGTTGATCCACCGGCGGTGAGGGCTTGCGCGGCGTCGGGCAGGTGACCGGGATTGTCGGGGTCACCCCAGCGGGGTCGGTGCATCCGCACCGTCGCCAGATCGGTCTCGTCTGTCGCGGTCTCGTCGGACATCTGCTATTTCACGATCGCGCGAACCACCAGATCGGCGATCTCGTCGTCGGTGAGGGCGGTGTCGGGGATGAGCATCAGCGAGTAGATGGTGCGCACGAGGAACTCGGCAGCGCCGCGGGGATTCGGCGTCAGCTGGTCGCCGATCTGCGGCTCGATGTCGGGCAGGGTCTCGTTGACGATCTGGTGGATCAGCGTCGGGCCGCTGCCGGTCGAGGTTGCGACGAGCGCGCCGACGACCTCCTCCGGCTCGTTGCGCAGCACGTACTGCAGCGCCTCGTGCTCGCGAATGTAGGGCAGCACGTTTCTCACCTGAGCACGGACCTTGCCGGCCGCGTCGGACTCGGCGTCGGACCATTCGCGCAGCTTGACCCGCAGCAGCGAGACCTCGCGTTCGACGATCGCCGCGACCAGCGCGTCGCGACCGCCGAACATCCGGTAAGCGGTCGCACGTGCCACCCCCGCATGCCGCGCGACCGAGGTGAGGCTGAGTGCCTTGGCGCCGAAGCGCGACACCATCGCCACGCCGACGTCCACCATGCGGTCACGATCCATAGGAGAAACCGTATCCAACCGTTCGCGGCGCGCGTACCGCGGCCGGTCAGGAAGCAGTCGTGGTGGTTGTCGTCGTGGTGGTGTTGTGGGGTCGCGGGTTCGACGTCTGTGGTCGCGGCGCGCCGGTGGGCCGGACCGTCGTGGTCGTGGTGGTTGTCGTCGGGGTCGGGATCGGGTGGGTGTTACGCGTCGGACGGCCCTCGGGCGGCCGTTGACGCGTGGGCGGTCGGTGGTGCGTCGTGGTCGGGCGCTTCGGCGGAGTGAACGTCGGCCGCGGCGGGGCGACCGTGAACCGCACCCGGCGGTCCACCTCGGGGTAGCCCCGCGTCAGGCTTCGGCACGACACGAGGAACGAGCGCGGCACCCTCGGGGTGAGGCCGGCCGACACGCTTCCGCGGCGACCGGGGCCGAGGATGGTCGAGTCCAGCGGGTACTGCCGGCCTGCCGAGAACAGGTCACAGCGCACCGGAGTGCGTCGATATCCGTTGTTACGCAAGAAGATCACCACGGTGTTGCGATCGGCCACGTAACTGCACGATGGGGCGGGGCCGCGGCCGGCGAACTGACCACAGTATTGCGGCCTCGGTGGTGGCGGTGCCGCGTCGGACGACGATGTGCCGACGATCGCCACGGTGCCCGCGGCACCTGTCGCGAGGGCGACGCCGACGATGATGCCGGTGGTGAGCTTGCGCATGTGTAGGGCTCCTCGGCCGATGACGGGTTGTCTCGCGCGGTCGACCCCCCGACGCCGCGCACTGAAGATTACCCGTCCCCACGTCCTCGGCTCAATGAAATGCGGCTGCTCAATGGAAGGAAGCGACGGGGAATGAAGCGACGGGGAATCAGATTGCGCGTGATGGCGACCCCGACGAGGCACAGCGCCCCGCCGATCAGCCCGGCCGTGGTCGGCAGTTCGCCGAGGAACAACCACGACATACCCACAACGATCGCCGGAACCACCAGGGTGGTCGCGGCCATGGTGCTCGCACGAGTACGGGCCAGCGCATATGCCCAGGTCGTGAAGGCAATCGCGGTGGGGCCCACGCCGAGGTAGATCAGCCACCACACCTCGGCAGTCTCGGCGCCGGCGAGTTCGGAGTAGGCGGTGGGGGCAAAAGGCAGCGTCACCACGAGACCGGCAAGCGCACCCAGCCACGTGGCGGTGAGGGCGTCGACGGTGTGCAGCGCCTCCTTCTGCAACAAGACGCCCATCGCGTAGAGGACCGCGGTCGCAAGGCCGAGCACGATGCCGAGCCAATCCGCGTGCGCACCGTTCGACGCCGACGGCCCCACCGCGATGAGCACCACACCCGAGAACGCGAGCGTCATGCCGACCACGAGGCCGCGCGGGAACCCGTCGCCCATGAATGCGCCCGCGTACACGGCCACCATGATCGGGGCCAGATTCACCAGCAGGGCGGCAGTGCCCGCGTCGAGGTGCTGCTCAGCCCAGTTGAGCAGCACCGTGTACAGCGCGAACCACGCGACGCCGTAAGCGATCACGAGTACGAGCGCACGGCCCCGCGGGAACCACGGTGTGCCGCGGGTGCGCCACCGCACCGCGATGAGGATCACCGTCAACGGCACGACAGCGGCCAACAGCCGGCCGAATGCCATCGACCCCGGCGAGAACGTGTCACCGAGCGCGCGGATCGCGACGAAGGCCGACGCCCACAGCACCACCGTCACGAGCGCGGCGACAGACGGCAACAAGCGGGAGGTCATGTGCGCCATTGAAACCGACAGCACCGGGTGCCGTCGACTGGTGGCCCAGCAAGATGACTGAGATCGGGCCTGTGAGGGTGTTCCTCCGGGAATATCCCGAAGCTCGGGCCCTGAGCGGCCCGATCTCAGTCACACCGCTGAGGGCGCCAAAAGTAGGGGATGAAAACTCGTCCCCTGGCGGATTCAGGCGGTGGATGCAACAGGACCTGATTCGGATCCTGACGGTGGTGAGTTTAGTAGCTCGTCGAGTTTTTCGGCGGGGCTGGCCCAC
>NZ_JBEXMX010000169.1:0-3499 GCF_040610755.1 Gordonia sp. NPDC003585
TACTCGGCAGGCACAGCAGACGGTTCAGTAGGGTTGTAGCGCGCACGGGTCAGCTCCCAAGGTTGGTTGTGTAGGAGCTTTCAACCCTACGAGCGGCCCGTGCGCCCACCCGCACACACCCGGCCCGTACGCCTAACTAACCATCCACATTCAGAGCAGAAGGGCCGAATATCTTCGTCGCATGGGCGGTTTCGAGGTGGTGGCCACCGTGGCGACCGCACACGATGCGATGCGTACCGCCAGTGCTGCGGTGTCGGACGGGGCGCCGATCGATCTGGTCTTGCTCGACCTCGGTCTGCCCGATGCCCGGGGCGTCGACCTCGCGGCGGCGCTGTCGGGGCTTCGGCCAGGTCCGGACGTCATCGCCATCACCGCGCAGCGCGAACTGGCGACCGTTCGGACTGCGATGTCGCACGGCGTCCTGCTGTATCTCCTCAAACCGTTCACCTTCGCAGCGTTCGAGGAGAAGATCGGCCAGTATCGACGGTATCGGGAAGCGCTGTCGGGGAGCGGTGACGCAGTCAGCCAGCGTGACGTCGACCGTGCGGTGTCGGAACTGCGGATGACGGGCGATCGCCGGACCGCCAAGAAGGGGGCCGTGCCGGAGACCGAGGACACCGTCGGGCGTGCGATCCAGGACAGCCCGGCGGGCCTCACTGCCTCTGAAGTTGCTGCGCGGCTGGGTAGTTCACGTGTCACCGCATGGCGCTACCTGGAACGGCTGGCCGACGACGGTGCGGTCGACCGGGTCACCGAGTATGGCAACACCGGCCGACCGCAAGTGCGCTACGTGTGGCACGTCACGCCCTGAGAGTCACTCGCCGCGGTCGAACCTCCGTGCGCGCAACGATCGCGCAACACCGTCGCGGCCCTCGGCGATCAGGCGCTTGAGAGCGGGCGGATGATCGCCGGCGAGGAAGTCGTCGGCGAGCGACAGCGCGTCCTCGGTCATCGCCCCGCTGGGATAGAGGCCGATCACCACCGTCTGCGCGACCTCGCTCGAACGACGAGCCCATACCTCGGGGACCGCGTCGAAGTACTTGGCCACATAGGGTTCGAGCAGTTCGCCTTGGCCCGGACGGGCGAAGCCCTCGATCATCGTGCGGGTGAAGATGTTCGACAACGAGTCGTCGTCGATGGCCTTTGCCCATGCGTCGGCCTTGGCCTCGGCAAGCGGTCGCGCGGTGCGGGCCGCGGCCGCCTGGCGGGTTCCGGTGGCAGTGTTGTCGCGGGCGGCCTCGGCGTCGATGATCGGGGTGGAATCCGGATCGGTGTCGATGGCTCCCGCAGTTGCCAACGCGCGCACCAGTTTCCAGCGGAGGTCGGTATCGACGGCCAGTCCTGGCAGGCCGTGGTCGGCGGGGTCGTCACCGTCGAGTAGCCCGCGCACCACGTCGACCTGGTCGGCATTGAGCAGACCGGCGAGCAGGGTGTTGACGTACGCGAGTTGGTGATCGGATCCGCCTTGCGCCGCACGCGCGAGTTCGAGGAGGCGAGCACTGAAACCCGACCGCCCCTCGGCGCTCACCCACTCGGGGTCGGCATAGGCCTCGATCGCGGTGGTCGCCTGCAGCAGAACCCGTTGGACGACCCCGATCTCGGTTTCGGCGGAGATACCGCGTTCCACCAGTTCGACGAAGTCACGGGCCCGCATCTCGGCTTGACGGGTCATTTCCCACGCCGCCGACCACACCAGCGTGCGGGGCATGGAGTCGGTGATGTCGCCGATGCGCGCGGTCGCGGTGGCCAGCGACTCCGGGTCGAGCCGGATCGACGCATAGGTGAGATCGCCGTCGTTGAGCAGTATCAGTGCACCGCGTTCGACACCCACCAGATCGGCGACGTCGGTGCGATCCCCGGACACGTCGAGTTCGACGCTGTGTACGCGCTCCAGTGCGCCGGATCCGTTGTCGGCGTAGATGCCCACACCCATCCGATGGGTACGGGTCTCTCCCGCGCCAGGCAGTGCACCGTCCTGCACGACGGTGAACCGCGTGAACTTGCCGTCGTCGTCGACCTCGAAATCGGGTCGCATGACGTTGATGCCGGTGGTGCGCAACCACTGGTTGCCCCAGTCGGACAGGTCGCGACCCGACGACTTCTCCAGCGCCGCAAGCAGATCGGAGAAGGTGGCGTTGCCGTACTTGTGGCTCACGAAGTAGTCACGCAGCCCGGCGAGGAAATCCTCGAGGCCGACGTAGGCGACGAGCTGCTTGAGGACCGAAGCGCCCTTCGCGTAGGTGATGCCGTCGAAGTTCACCTCGACCGCGGCGATGTCGGGGATGTCGGCGGCGACGGGGTGGGTGGAAGGCAACTGGTCCTGCCGGTAGGCCCACGACTTCTCCACGTTCGCGAACGTCGTCCACGCACTGGTGTACTCGGTGGCCTCGGCCTGGCACAGCACCGAGGCGAAGGTGGCAAAGGATTCGTTGAGCCACAGGTCGTCCCACCAGGTCATGGTGACGAGATCGCCGAACCACATGTGCGCCATCTCGTGCAGGACGGTCTCGGCGCGTCGCTCATAGTTGTATTTTGTCACCCGCGACCGGAACACGTAGTCCTCGAGGAAGGTCACCGCACCGGCGTTCTCCATGGCGCCGGCGTTGAACTCGGGGACGAAGAGCTGGTCGTACTTGCCGAATGCGTACGGAGTGCCGAAGTTCTTGTGGTAGAAGGCAAATCCCTGCTTGGTCTCGGTGAACAGCCGCTCGTGATCCATGAACTCGGCGAGGGATGCGCGGCAGTAGATGCCGAGCGGGATGTCGCCGTGATCGTCGGTGTAGACGTCGGTCCATTCGGCGTACGGGCCGGCGATCAGCGCGACCAGATAGGTGCTCATCGGCGCTGTCTCGGTGAACCGGTGTACCCCGTCGGTCACCGATTCGGTCGCCGCGTTGGAGATGACCTTCCAATCGGCGGCCGCCTTGACCGTCAGGGTGTAGGTCGCCTTGAGATCGGGTTGGTCGAAACAGGCGAACATGCGCTTCGCGTCGGCGGTTTCGAACTGCGAGTACAGATAGACCGAGTCGTCACTCTGATCGACGAAGCGGTGCAGGCCCTCGCCAGTGTTGGAGTATGCGCAGTCGGCGACGACCACCAGCGTGTTGTCGGCGGCAAGATTCGGCAGCTCGATCCCCACCGACTCGTCGAAGTCGGAGATGTCGAGGTCGGTGCCGTTCAGAGTGGCCGACAGCAGGCGCGGTGCAACCAGATCGATGAAGGTGCTCGCGCCTTCGGTGGCACCGAAGGTCACGGTGCTCGACGACCGGAAGGTCTCGGTTCCGGGTGCGCCGGCACCGTCGGTGAGGTCGAGGTCGACGGTGTAGTTGGTGACGGAGATGGTGGCGGCGCGTTCGCGCGCCTGGTCGCGGGTGAGGTTCGGAGCAGTCACCCGGCCAGCTTAACGGGCTCTTCCGGATTGACGGTGCGTAGAACGGGTTCTCGTGACCACAAGATGTAGGGGTGAGCAAGATCGCCGAGGCGGGCGGTGTGGCTGAAG
>NZ_JBEXMX010000170.1:0-3418 GCF_040610755.1 Gordonia sp. NPDC003585
TTGACCGGCTAATCGTGGTCGAGCCTGCGGCAACGATCGGCCGATGGTTCATTGTCGATCTGGTTTGCGGCGTTGCCGTCGGAGTTGTTCGTCGTGCTGGGCGACGGTGCCGGCGAGGCTCTCGACGATCGTTCGCAGGTGCGCAACTTCGGTGGCGAGGCCGGTGAGTGTGCGGGCGTCGGTCTGTCGGGTGCGGTGTTCGTCGATGACGGCGCGCATTTCGGTGTTGCGGTAGAGGGTCGCGCGACCGATCTTGGTGCGGGCAGCGACTGCGGTGAAGGTGATGGGTTGGCCTGTGGCGGCGAGTTCGGCGCAGGTTCGTTCAACCTCGGCCAGCGCTTTGCTGCTCATGCGGTCTCGGTGCCGGCCTCGGCGATGAGGATGTCGAGGCGGGCGACGAGTTGTTGGTGGCGGCGGGCCTCGTCGACCCAGCCGCGGGACTGGGCATCCTCGGCGAGCTGTTGCGCATCAACGCGTTGCGCGGCAAGGACTCCGAGATGGGTTGCGTCGGTGTGGAAGCTGGGACAATGTTCACAGATGTTGGCATACGGGCAGGTTCCCTGGGCGGGTGCCCGCAGGCAGTAGCCGCCGGCCAGCCGCGATTTGATGGCCGGGGCCTGCTTCCAGTCGGATCCGGTGATGTCGGTGATCGGTAGTTGCGGTCGGTCGGCGGCGAGCGGGCCGATCTGGCTTTTGGCGAGGTCGAGGGCTCGTTCGTATTCGGTGCGGACGGTGGAGTCGAACAGGTGCGCGTAGCGCAGGCTCATCTGGGTGGAGACGTGTCCGAGCAGCGCCATGAGCGCTTGTAGGGAAACCCCGGCGTTGATCAGGGCGGTGGCATAGGTGTGGCGCAGTTGATGTGGGGTGATGTGGTCGAGCCCGGCGGTCGCTGCCGCCCGGTTGAGCTCAGCGCGTAGTGCGTTCTGGGAGAGTCGTTTTCCGTGGTGGGTGAACAAGAAGTCGGCGGGTGCTCCGGTGCGGGGGTGACGTAGTGGCCGGCCGTGAGTGCGGGTGGCGGTGATGCGGTCGACGAGGGTGAGGACTTCGTCGTCGATGGGTACCATGCGTTCGGAGTCGAGTTTGCCCAGTGGCACTTTCAGCCACGACCCTTGCCCCGGGATCTCGTGGATGCAGTCGAGTTCGAGGTCGAGCAGTTCCCCGATCCGCAACCCACACGCCCGCGCCAACAGCAGGGCGTCTGCGGCCAGACGATACGGCGAATCCGCCAGCGCTGCAGCAAGCTTGCGATCGGCATCTACGGGTAGATAGCGTGGCAGAAACCGTTGCGGGCGAGGCAGGTCGCTGCGGAAGATCAGCTTGCGCGCTGGCGCGTCATCCCATCCCCACTCGGTGATCTCGGCCAGGAAATGGCCGACCGCGTGCACGCGTCGGATGCGGTCGGCCACGGTGATGGGTGCACCGGTGACACTGTTGAGGGTGGTGGGCAACGACGCCAGATACGGCTCGATATGGCGTCGACGATCGAGGTGGGCCAGCGAGGTCAGATCGGGGTCGGTGACGGCCAGGAATCGGCCGAAGTGCGCGAGTCGGGTCGCGATGCTGCTGACGGTCTTCGGCGCGCAGGTGGCGTACTTGCGGTTGAGGTAGCCCACGAACGCCGGGCGCAGTGCTGTGGGCACCTCGGCCATCCGATCCTCGAGGCTGTGTGCGGTCGTCGCCGGTGGTGCTTCGGAGTCGAGGATGCCGAGATGGAACAGGATCTGGCGGGCACTGTGCAGGGTGCTGCGGTAGTGTTTCGCGCCGCGTCCGGTGTGTTCTTCGCGCAGTGTGCAAGCGTGCAGGAGGTCGGCGAGGTCGTCCTCGTACAGGTCGGTCAACGGGCGCTGGGTCTGGATGAGCAACCGCGCGATGATTTGTGAGGCGATCGCCGATGCGACTCGGTCGGTGAATCCCAATTCCTTTGCCGCACTGACAAATCTCTGAAGGTCAGCGTTGAGTGGACTGACCGCGAGTTCCAGCCAGATACTGCTGAGTTTGCGGTACACCAGATAATCGTATCCGGGTGCCAGGCGCCCGCTGACCATCAAGAACGTGATGAACGGGCGGGTGGAGCAGTTTGCGGCCAGGCGTTTCTCGAGAGGTTCCTCGGCCCAGTCGGCGACCGTGGGCCAGCGCTTGAGGAAGGAGCGTGCCGCTTGGGTGTAGGCCGGGTTGCCGCGGCCACGCCGCCGCAGATGGGCGAGGTAGGCAGTCTGGACCTCTGCCGGTGTCTCAGGTCTGGGTGCGAAGTCGTGTGCGTGCTGCATCGAACTCTGCCTTGACATGTGTTGGGGTCAAATGGATATAGCGGGCTGTGGTATCGACGTGAGCGTGGCCGAGCAGCGCTTGCATCACCGCCAGATCGACTCCGGCTTCGGCCATCGCGGTGCCGAAGGTATGACGCAGTGCGTGTGGGTGGCCGGCGGCCACTCCGGATTTGAGGCGGTGGTAGCGGAAGATCGTGCGTAGTCCAGCCGCGGTCAACGGCTGACCCCGGTGCGGTCCCTTCGCCACCAGAAACAGACGGGTATTGGATGATTCGGGCCGCTCGGTCAGGACGTAGGTGTGAATCAGGCCGGCCACCTCGACATCGAGCGGCACCCGGCGTTCCTTGCCGCCCTTGCCGAGTACCCGTACCCAGCGGGCGCCGATATCGACATCGGTCACCTCCAGGGTGAGCAACTCGCACGAGCGTAACCCCGACAACAACATCAACCCGGCCAACGACCGGTCCCGCCAGGTGTGCAGGCTCGCCACCAGATCTGCGGTCTCACGACGATCCAGTGCCCGGGGTAGCCGACGCGGTTCGCGCAGCCGCAACGCTGACCGCCTCTTCGGCTTGACCAGATGGCCGAGCAGGGCGTTGCGTTCTTCGGCGGTGACGCGGCGTGCTTCACGCCCACTCGGGACCGGATTGACCAGGTCAGGATCGGTGATGCTGCGATAGGTGAACAAGCCCGTCAGCGCCGCGAGTCGATGATTGATCGTGGTCGGTGAGTACCGATCGAGCCGTTGCCCGGTCATCGACAACACATTTGCTGGACGACCCGGAATCGACGTCTCTCGGCAGAACCGCATGAAGTCGAGAAGCGTTGTCGTGGTTACTGATTCCAACGTGATATCGGACTCGTCGAGCCACCGGCAGAACGCCAGCAGGTCGTAGCCGTAGGCCCGTAACGTGCGCGCCGAGTAGTTTCGGTCGGCCAGATAGCCGAGGTAATCATTGACCACCACGTACCTTCCGGCATGGTCACCGGCCAACTGCCAGGCAACCTCAGTGCCAGATTCCAGATGCAGCAACTGCCGATCCGTCATGAGACAGGTGTAACGCCACCGTCAACCCCGGTCAAGTATCTTCCGTTGTCGGCGTGTCTGTTTCACCGTAGCCCCGGGCTCCGGATTAGCCGGTCAACAGGCA
>NZ_JBEXMX010000171.1:0-3394 GCF_040610755.1 Gordonia sp. NPDC003585
CGAAAAACTCGACGAGCTACTAAACTCACCACCGTCAGGATCCGAATCAGGTCCTGTTGCATCCACCGCCTGAATCCGCCAGGGGACGAGTTTTCTTCCCCTAGTTTCTTGGGCGGCAGATGGTGCTTTCTGTGCTCGACGACGATGTTCCCGAGTCCGAGGACTGCGCTGCGACAGGGACCTCGTGTCTGGTCAGAAACCCGAGGCGCACCAGCGGTTTCTGGCCAGACCTGCGGTTTCTGGCGAGAGGGCTGTTACTGCAGCGAAGCCACGCTCTTCCCGCGTCCATGTTCGCCGACGGGGTCGGCACATGGGTCGCTGACACGAGAGTGCCCGCCGGACACCAGGTCCGACGGGCACTGTCGTCAGTTGCGCGACGATCAGAGGATCGTGAGCATCTCGTTGTAGGTCGGCAGCGGCCAGAGGTCGTCGGCCACAATGGCTTCCAACTTGTCGGCAACCTCGCGTACAGCGGTCATCGCCGGGATCAGGTTGTCCAGCGCGTACTTGGACTCCTCGTACTCGTCCTCGCCGTGCATGCCGGCGATGCCCTCGTCGAGCACCACCATGGCCTTCTGCAGATCGCCGATGAGTGCGGTGATCTCCGTCAGCAGCGGGGTCTCGACAGCGATCTCGGCTGCCTTCAGCGACGCCGCGACTGCGGCCAGCTCACCCTGGTAGCGGATGGCGGCCGGGATGATCATCGTCTTGGCGATCTCCGCGGTCTCCTTGGCCTCCACCAGGATGGTCAGGGCGTAGTACTCGAAGATGACGTCCTCGCGTGCCTTGAGCTCACGCGCGGACAGCACGCCGTACTTCTCGAAGATCTCGATCGCCTCGGGTGAGGTGTACTCGGTGACCGCGTCGACGGTGGTGCGCAGGTTCTTCAGGCCACGTGCGGCGGCCTCTTCCTGCCATTCGTCGGAGTAGCCGTTGCCGTTGAAGATCACCGCGCCGTGCTCGTTGATGATCTCCTGCAGCACCTTCTGCACCGCGTCGGCCAGTTCCATGCCGCCCTCGATCAGGCCCTCGAGTTCACCGGAGATGTAGTCGATGGAGTCGGCGAGGATCGTGTTGATCGCGACCATCGGGTCGGAGATCGACTGGTTCGATCCGGGGGCGCGGTACTCGAATCGGTTGCCGGTGAAGGCGAACGGGCTGGTGCGGTTGCGGTCGCCCGGATCGGCCTTGAGTGGTGGGAGGGTGTCGACGCCGAGCTCGATGACGCCGGCCGACTTGGAGCCGGTGGCCCCGCCCTTGGCGATCTGCTCGAAGACGTCCATCAGCTGCTCGCCGAGGAAGATCGAGATGATGGCCGGCGGAGCCTCGTTGGCTCCGAGGCGGTGGTCGTTGGAGGCCGACGCGACAGCCGCGCGCAGCAACCCGCCGTACTTGTGCACGGACCGGATGATGGCACCGCAGAAGGTGAGGAACTGCATGTTCTCGTGCGGGGTGTCGCCGGGGTTGAGCAGGTTGCCCTGGTTGCTGTTGCCCAGCGAGAAGTTGACGTGCTTGCCCGATCCGTTGACGCCCGCGAACGGCTTCTCGTGCAGCAGGCACTTCATGCCGTACTTCTCGGCGACGGCCTTCATGATGGTCATCATCAGCTGCTGATGATCGTGGGCGAGGACCGACCGCTCGAACACCGGGGCGAGCTCGAACTGGCCCGGTGCGACCTCGTTGTGGCGGGTCTTGGACGGGATGCCCTGCTTGAACAGTTCACGATCGAGTTCGATCATGAAGGCCAGCACGCGCTCCGGGATGGCGCCGAAGTAGTGGTCGTCGAACTCCTGGCCCTTGGACGGCTTGGCGCCGAACAGGGTGCGATTGGTGGTCATGATGTCGGGACGGGCGTAGTAGAAGTGCTCGTCGATAAGGAAGTACTCCTGCTCGGCGCCCGCGTAAGAGACCACGGTGTCGACGTCGGCGTGACCGAACAGCTTGAGCAGGCGCATTGCCTGCTTGCTCATCGCCTGCTGGCTGCGCAGCAGCGGGGTCTTCTTGTCCAGTGCCTCACCGGTCCACGAGATGAAGATGGTCGGGATGCACAGCGTGTTGCCGTTGGGGTTCTCCAGGATGTAGGCCGGGCTGGTGACGTCCCAGCCGGTGTAGCCGCGGGCCTCGAAGGTGCCGCGCAGGCCGCCGTTGGGGAAGCTCGACGCATCCGGCTCACCCTGCAGCAGCGTCTTTCCGGCGAATTCGGCCAGCGACGCACCCGAGGAGTCGGGCTCCAGGAACGAGTCGTGCTTCTCCGCGGTGAAACCGGTCAACGGGTAGAAAACGTGCGCGTAGTGGGTGGCGCCCTTCTCGATGGCCCAGTCCTTCATCGCGACCGCGACGTAGTCGGCGAGGGTCGGATCCATGGGTGCACCGGTGTCGATGGTTGCCGCGACGGCCTTGAAGACGTGCTTGGGCAGACGCTTCTTCATCACGGACAGGCTGAAGACATTGCGGCCGAAGGTGTCCGCCAACGGCTCTGGGAAACCGTCGGTCTCCACTTCGTACGTTGTGACGGCCTTGATGGCCTGACGTCGGGACATGCTGCCACTCATGGTTACTCCTGAGAACCGGTCGTCGTTTGCCGCCCACGGGTGGGTGCGTGCACGACGATGTCGCTGGGGGTGTCGCAGTTTGCGAGCGACTCGACGCTATGAGCGCGGTGTATGCGGGTCGTTTCCCCTGTGTGACGCGCAGGAAAACACAGTCGTGAACCCGAACTTCGACATCAGTCGTGTGCAGTGATGGTGAGTGCGGCGATCACGATGCCCACGACGATGCCGATCAGCGTGTCCAGGACGCGATCGACGGCGGCCACAGGGGAGAGGCCTGCGCTCAACGCGGTGAGCAACAGGGCCATCGGCGTGACGACACTCGACGCGATCGTGTAGTTCACCGGTGCGGTGATCTCGGCGATGACCTGGAAGATCACGATCGCGATGACCGCGCCCCAGTATCCGAGAGGCACTGCGAGCAGCGCGGCGGCGATGGCGGCGCCGGCGACGTTGCCGAGCAGGCGAGACAGTCCGCGGGTCACCGTGACGTGGTACGAGAGTCCCTGCAGCGCGGCGACGGCACCCATCGCGGCCCACATCGGGTGCGACAGCCCGGCGGCAGCTGCGGCGGTCGCACTCGCGGCCGCTGCCAGCATCGTCCGGGTGGCATTGACGACGATCGGTGTGTCGGTCACGCGGGCCAACGACCGCCAGATGGACTCGTAATGCGGGTCTGGCTCCTCGGTGTCGAGGTTGCGTCGTGGGTGCCGAACACGCTGCCACAGCCACGGCGCCAGGGACGCGACGATCCCGATCACGGCGCCGGCGGCCGTCGCTCCGACCGCTCGGATCAGCCCGGATGCGTCGTCGACTGCTCCGGCTGCCGCGGTTGCCGCGAAGAC
>NZ_JBEXMX010000172.1:0-3180 GCF_040610755.1 Gordonia sp. NPDC003585
CAGGGCGGCCTCGGCTTCGGTCTGGCCATGTCCCGCGTCGTCCTGCGAGAACTCGAGTTGAGTTGGAGAACGCGAGTGCTGCAGCACTCGCGTTCTCCAATTCGGCTCCGGTTGTCGCGGGTGCCGGCCGTGCGGAGGCTCCGGGCCGCATGGCGGCTCCGCTCTTCCGGGCCCACGATCGCCGACGACGTCGGCGTGTCGCGGGTTTCAGAAACCGCGTGTCTGGTCGGAACCCGAGGCGCGTCGGCGGTTTCTGGCCACATCTGCGGTTCTGGCGACGAGTGCGGTTTCTGCGACGAGTCCGCGCTCGGGCGACCGCGGATCTCAGCCTGCGGGAGGGTCACCGTCGCCGAGGGCACGCACCAGCTCGGGCAGTCCCGTGGCCGCGGTCACGGGCACGCGGTGGCGGGCGATGCTGCTGAGCGCTGACGGTTCGGGATTGAACTCGATGACCGGAACCCCGGCGCGAGCGGCGTGTTCGGGAAGACTCGCCGCGGGGTAGACGATCCCGCTGGTGCCGATCACCAGTACCAGGTCGCTGCCGCGTATCGCCTGCTCGGCCCGTTCCCACTGTTCGGTGGGCAGTGCCTCGCCGAACCAGACGATGCCGGGCCGGACGTCGCCTCCGCAGTAGGGGCACACAGGCGGCGTCACCCGTCCGTCGAGGGTGTCGCTGTCGAGATCGGTATCGCCGGGATACGGGCGTCCGCACCGAGAGCAGCGCGGAGCGAACAGGCTGCCGTGCAGATGGCTGACGACCTGGCTGCCGGCGCGCTCGTGCAGGTCGTCGACGTTCTGGGTGACGATCATGACGACGCGGTCGCGGGCCAGGTCGGCCAGTGCCTGATGGCCCGCATTGGGTTCGGCGGCCCGGACCTGGCGAGCCCGCCACGAGTACCAGCCCCAAACCAATGCGGGGTCGTCGGCCCAGGCCTCCGGAGTGGCGAGTGTCGCGGGGTCAAAACGCTCCCATAGTCCGGTGTCGGCGTCGCGGAACGTGGCGATGCCACTCTCGGCCGACATGCCGGCGCCGGTGAAGACGGTGATCCATTCCGCGTCGCGCACCAGGTCGACGACGGCTTGGGGGATGGGTTCCGGCGGATTCGCAGTCGGTTCGGACTCGGTCACCGCGTCGACCTCACGCCGACTTCAGCGCGGTGCGCAAGGCCGACGCGGTGTCGTCCGGGGCGGGGTCGCGACGGATCACGAGGCCCTTGGCGAAACTGAGTTTGTCGCCGTTGTGGCGCGGGACGACGTGCAGGTGCGTGTGGAAGACGGTCTGGAACGCGGCGCGTCCGTCGTTGAGCGCGATGTTCACGCCGTCGGCGGCGATGGTTCCCGACCGCATCGCAGCGGCGACCCGCTGGCCCGCGTGGAAGAGCGCGGCACCCCGGTCCGGATCGAGATCGGCCAGCCCGACGGAATGCACTCGGGGGACCAGCAGAGTGTGGCCTCGGGTGACCGGCCGGATGTCGAGAAAGCCCACCACGTCGTCGTCGGAGTAGACGATTCGGGCTGGTGAGGTACCCGCGACGATGTCGCAGAAGATGCAGCTGCTCATGGCCAAACCCTACTGTGACGCGCGCGGTGCTTCAGATCACATCACGATTTTGTAACGACGCACCGAGCGGGCGCTCGGCCTGCGGATTTGCCGAAAAAACGGGGGCTGATCAGTGTGGATTCTGGGTGCCTGTGACCCACCGTCGACGTGCCGCCAAGTTACCCGCGCGGTTACTGGCGGGTATACCGCAGGGTCAGTTCCAAACATGAGGAATCCCTCACTTTCGTGTGTCATCATTGGTTCCACGTTCACGCCGACGAGGGCTCGATGCCGAGCCGTCATGAGTCAATGTTGTTGCACAACAGGCGTGTTCGGACTTTCGTGCCCAGAGTTGGGCGCGTTTGCCCACATAGTCCACCAACCAGCAACTCCCACTGCCCAGGCGCAGCTACGGCCCGTGGCATGCCCGAAACCGGGTGGGTCGGTCCAGCCGGGGAAACCCCTCGACCACCCCCACACCGACCCCCGACCGCATCACCGCCGACCACAGAGGAGACCTCGTGACCGTCGACCAATTCCGCACCGGCACCAAAGGCGCAGCTTCCGCAGAGCGCCCTTCGACCACCCTCATCGACCGGCTGTCCGCCGGTGAGCCGTACGCCATCAGCTTCGGTGGTCAGGGAGGTCCGTGGCTGCCGACACTTGCCGAACTGGTTGTCGACGCCGACCTCGAGCATCGGGTCGCCAAGATCGTCGAGGCGGCAGAACGTCTCGTCGAGCCGGTGGCCGACCAGATCACCGTCGCGCGTTCCGAGGGCTTCCACCCGTTGACCTGGGTGCGCGCGCTCGACGCGGGTGAGGCCACACCGTCGGAGGTGGCGCTTGCGGACTTCACCCTGTCCGGTCCGGGCGTGCTGCTGACCCAGATCGCGGCGATCGAGGCACTGAAGAAGCAGGGTCTGGACACCGCGGCCATCGCGCCGCGTTCCGTCGTCGGACACTCGCAGGGTTCCATCGCGGTCGACGCGGTCGCCATGAATGGTCGCGGAGCCGAATCCGGTGAGGGTCTGCTGCTGGCCGTCGCGCAGCTCATCGGTGCTGCGGGCTCGCTGATCGCTCGACGCCGCGGCCTCGGCGTTGCCACCGAGGGCACCCCGATGCTCGCGATCACCAACATCTCGCCGGCCCGGATCGAAGAGATCCTGGTCGAGTATCGCGCCGGACTGGCTGCGCCCGAGCAGTCCACGGCGCCCGTCGTCTCGATTCGCAACAGCCGCAGCGCGGTGGTGCTGTCCGGTGCGCCGCGGCACCTCGCCGCGTTCACCGCGCTGTGTGAGCGCATCGCCGCGCAGGAAGCCGACGAGCGCAAGCGCAAGGTGACCGGCGGCGAACCGTTTGCGCCGAAGTTCGATCACCTTCAGGTGTCGGTGGCCTTCCACCATCCGGGGATGGCCGACGCCGTTGAGCTGGTGGGCGACTGGGCGGTCGAATGCGGCATCGACCGCGACCTCGCGACCCGGCATGCCGCGAGCATTCTCGTCGAGCCGGTGGACTGGGTGTCGACCGTCGACGGTGTGGTGGCCGACGGTGCCGCCTGGATTCTCGACTTCGGTCCCAGTGACCTCGCGACTCGGTTGACCTCCGCGCTGGTGCGCGGGCAGGGCGTCGGCCTGGTGCCG
>NZ_JBEXMX010000173.1:0-3160 GCF_040610755.1 Gordonia sp. NPDC003585
GTCGACACCACGTCGGACGCCCCGATCGCGGTCGGCGAGGGACTGCGGCGTCAGCTGCTCGAGGTCAACCGCGCCCGCAGCACCACCGACCAGTTGCTCGCTGCGCTGAAGCTGCTGCCGAAACTCGGCATCGAGATCCCGCAGAACGGCGAACCCCGCACCGGCATGTCGATGGGCGAGCACGCCGCGATCACCGCCAAGGAGTTCGGCATCAAGCGCGCCGACCAGGACGCGCTGGCCGCCGCGAGCCACCAGAAGATGGCCGCCGCCTACGACGCCGGGTTCTTCGACGACCTGATCACCCCGTTCGGTGGACTGATCCGCGACCAGAACCTGCGTGGCGACTCCTCAGTGGAGAAGCTCGCCAAGCTCAAGCCGGTGTTCGGCGTCTCGCTCGGCGACGCGACCATGACGGCGGGCAACTCGACCCCGCTGACCGACGGCGCGTCGACCGTCCTGCTGGCCAGCGACGAGTGGGCCGACGCGAAGGGGCTGGGCGTTCTCGCCTACTTCGTCGACTCCGAGACCGCGGCCGTCGACTACGTGAACGGACCCGACGGGCTGCTGATGGCCCCGACCTACGCCGTCCCGCGCCTGCTCGAGCGCAACGGACTGACGCTGCAGGACTTCGACTTCTACGAGATCCACGAGGCCTTCGCGTCCGTCGTGCTCGCGACCCTGCAGGCATGGGAGTCCGAGGAGTACTGCAAGGAGCGTCTGGGCCTCGACAACGCGCTCGGGTCAATCGACCGCACCAAGCTGAACGTGAACGGCTCGTCGCTGGCCGCGGGCCACCCGTTCGCCGCGACCGGCGGACGCATCGTGGCCCAGGCCGCCAAGCAGATCAAGGAGAACGGTGGCGGACGCGCCCTCATCTCGATCTGTGCGGCCGGCGGGCAGGGTGTCACGGCGATCATCGAGGGTTAGAGAACCTTCGATCCCGATTTTGGACACTTCATTGGGGACTGTCGAGACTTCTGACACGAAGTCGTCTCAAATGGCCCGAGATGGAAGGGGAAATTCGTCACAATCTCGGGAAATGTGCCCACAGGGGATGTAACGAAACGAAAAGTAGCGTAGACATACCAGTAGCTCCGGCTGAGCTGTCAGACCCCCGACCCGACAGCTCGGCCGGAGCGCCTGCTTTCTCGGGGGTGAAGCGCAGGCGGTCGGGACTCTTCACTGTCGTCGCCGCCCACTGTGGTCCGCACGACAGTTCATCTCCGCTTGTCGGAAATTATGGTTGGAGTCGTGACTACAGGCGCTCGGAGAACACGCATGGCCACTCGTGTGGCTGTCGGCGTCGTCGCCGTGCTGTGCCTGGTTCTCGCCACCGACGTCGTCCTCACCCGGTCTGCCTCGGCCCGTGGCGCGACGATCGCCGGCATCGAGGTCGGCAACCAGGGCGGCAAGGAACTCGAACCGGCGCTGGCCGAGCTCGCGCGTCGGGCCGGACAACCGGTGATCATCGCCACGGACTCGGGGTCCGTGGAATTCACCGCCACCGAGCTCGGCCTCACCTTTGATGTCGACGCCACCCGCGACCGTCTGCTGACCCCGCTGCGCAACCCCGTCGTGCGCCTTCTCGGGATCGTCGGTCGGGGCCCGGAGGTCGCGCCGGTCGTCCGACTCGACCGCAAGACGTTCGACGCCGCGCTCGACGCCGAGCGTAGGGTCCTCGAGCGCGCCGCCATCGAGGGCGGGGTGCACTACGCGGGTGCCGAGCCCCGACCCGACCGGCCCACCGCGGGCCTGCGGATCGCGCGTGACCGGGCGGCCGACGTACTGATGAGTCGCTGGCTGGACGGAGCACCGGTCCACCTGCCGATGGAGCCGTTCTCGCCCTCGGTCACTTCCGAGGTGGTTGACGCGACCGTCGCCGGAGTCGCGAAACGTGCGACCGCCGGCGAACTGACGGTGACCGGGCGCCGTGACGTGAAGGTCGAGGTGTCGCCGGAGCAACTCGGTTCGATCCTCACGTTTGTCGCCGACGGCCGTGGCGGGTTGGTGCCGCGCGTCGACCCGGGTGTGGCGAAAGGTCTGCTGAACGGCGACCTGGCCCGCTCGCAGAGCATCGCGAAGAATGCGTCGTTCCGGGTCACCGGTGGCGCACCACGGGTGGTCCCGTCGGTCGACGGCGCACGGATCAACTGGACCAAGACCGCCGACGCCATTGCCGCACAAGCGGTGTCGGCTGACGGCGCCCGCACGGTGGCAGCGGTCTACGACGTGGTGCCACCACGCCTCACCACTGCCGGAGCGCGACGCCTCGGGGTGAAGGAGGTGGTGAGCGAATACACCACCGGAGACTTCAGCAGTGCGTCGGGCGAGAACATCCGTCTCGTCGCGGCCGAGGTCGACGGTGCAGTGGTCCTGCCCGGAAAGGTGTTCTCGCTCAACACCTATACGGGTCCGCGAGGCTCTGCCCAGGGCTATGTGACGTCGACGATCATCGACCACGGACGCGCCGCGAAGGCAGTCGGCGGCGGCATCTCGCAGTTCGCGACGACGCTCTACAACGCGGCGTACTTCGCCGGACTCGAGGACGTCGACCACACCGAGCACGCCTACTACATCTCGCGCTATCCGGAGGCGCGGGAGGCGACGGTGTTCGAGGGCGCCATCGACCTGCAGTTCCGCAACAACACCCGACACGGCATCTACATCGAGACGAGTTGGTCGTCCTCGTCGGTGACCGTGCGCATGTGGTCGACAACCACGGTCAAGGTGGAATCGATCACCGGTGAACGCACCGCAATCACTGCGCCCGAACGTGTTTCGGTCCCCAAGGGCGACGACTGCATCGCCAGCAGCGGCAGCAAGGGGTTCACCACGTCGAACACCCGGATCATCCGCGACGCCCGCACCGGCGCCGAGATCTCGCGCCACACCCGCACTGTCCGCTACGCCCCGGAGCCCATCGTCAAGTGCGTGTGAACGGTCGGACCGCCGCGCCCCACGCTGGGTGATGTCGACACGGTGATTTCCTCGCTGGTTGATCTCGACACGGTGCCTCGCTCCGCTCGGTACCGGCTCGATCCGGCGGATCTCGACACGGTGCCCACCCCCCCCGCTGGTTGAGCCGACACCGAGCCCCCAAGGGCGAGGCGTCGTGTCGAAACCACCTGGCAAGCTGACACTGTCGCCAACCTCAACCATC
>NZ_JBEXMX010000174.1:0-2976 GCF_040610755.1 Gordonia sp. NPDC003585
CACCAGAAGGGCCCGGCGGGTGAATCGTGTCGACCGCGACCAGGGCGCCCGCCCCAAACGCGCGGTCGAGGAGGTGCCCGTCGGCGACACCGAGTTCGCCGGCATCGGGCGTCGACAAGGTGAAGCCGACCCGGCGTCCCTCAGCCGGCAACGATGCCGCCACCGCGTCGTCGAGTCCCACCACCGCGACTGCACCGGTCAGCGCACCTGCCTTGGCCGCCGCGTAGGCATCGAAGGAGCCATGCCAGTCGAGATGATCCTCGGCGACATTGAGGACCACCCCCGCCTCGGGGCGAACCGACGGCGCCCAATGCAGTTGGAAGGACGACAGTTCGACGCAGAGAACCTCCACGCGCGGAGTCATCCGCATCGCATCCAGGACCGGCAGGCCGATGTTGCCGCACGCGATGCCCACCCGTCCGGATGCCTCGACGATGTCGGCGAGCATCGAGGTCGTGGTGGTCTTGCCGTTGGTCCCGGTGACCACCAGCCACGTCCGGGGTTCGCCGAGTGCGCCCGCGCGGTCGAGACGCCAGGCGAGTTCCACCTCGCCCCACACCGGGACCGACGCCGTTGCCGCGGCCCGGACGAGCGGATGGTCGGGCGCGAAACCCGGCGAGACCACCACCAGTTCGGTCCGCATGGTCCAGTCCGGGTCGTCGAGCACCTCGTCGGCGGCAACCAGCGCGGCACCACGGCCGAACAGATCTTCGGCACCGTTGACCACCGAACGCGCCGCGGCCTGCTGCTCGGGCGACGCGGTGGTCGATACGAATCGGGTGTCGGCGAGGGTGACCCGCGCGCCGACGTCGATCAGGTAGCGGGCCGCCGACATCCCGGCCGTACCGGCGCCGGCGACCAGAACCGCGCGACCCGCCAGGTCTCCTGCCCCGGTGGGCCGCTCAGCCATTGGCGGTGAGGAATTCGCCGTAGAACAGCGACAGCCCGAGGGCGCATGCGATCGCGGTGAGCAGCCAGAACCTGATGATCACCGTGGTCTCGGCCCAGCCACCCAATTCGAAGTGATGGTGGAACGGCGCCATGCGGAACACTCGACGCCCGGTGGTGCGGAAGAACGCGATCTGGATCACCACCGACATGATCTCCGCGACGAACAGTGCGCCGATGACGACGGCGAGCAGTTCCGTGCGCGAGCAGATCGACAGGCCGGCCAGCATGCCGCCGAGCGCGAGGGAACCGGTGTCGCCCATGAAGATCTTGGCGGGCGCCGCGTTCCACCACAGGAAGCCCATACACGCCCCGCCGCCGGCGATCGCGATGAGCGCCAGGTCCAGCGGGTCACGCACCGGATAACAGGCGCTGGAGATCTCGGTCGTCGGCTTGGCGCCGCCGCGGCACGCGTTGACGAACTGGAAAAACGTGACCAGCACGTAGGAGCCGAGCACCATGGCCATCGACCCGGCAGCCAGGCCGTCGAGCCCGTCGGTGAAGTTGACTGCATTCGACCACGCGGCGACCACCAGCCAGCAGAACACCACGAACGCGACCGATCCCATCGAGATGGCGTTGATGTCGCGCACGTACGACAGGTTGATGCTCGCGGGTGTGTAGTCGTACTCGTTGTGGAACTGCAGGACGAGCACGCCGAACAGGATCGCGGCCCCGAACTGGCCGATCGACTTCGCAGTCTTGTTGAGACCGAGGTTGCGGTGCTTGCGGATCTTGATGATGTCGTCGAGGAACCCCACACCGCCGAGCACGGTCGCCAGGCCGAGGACCAGCAGACCCGACGCGGTGGGACCGTTTCCGCCGTCGATGAACAGGCCGGCCAGATGCGAACCGAAGTAGCCCGCCCAGAGCGCGGCGATGATCGCCACGCCGCCCATCGACGGCGTGCCACGTTTGGTCTGGTGGCTCTGGGGGCCTTCGACGCGGATCTCCTGGCCGAATCCCTGGCGCGAGAACACCTTGATGAGCACCGGGGTGAGCAGAATCGAGACCGCCACGGCGATCGCACCCGCGATGAGGATCTGTGTCACTGTGCTGGTCCCGTCCTCACGTCGCGTCCTGTGTCTCGTTTGGTGGTGGCCCGTCCGGTGGTGCCCCGTCCGCAGGGGCGCGATCGCGAACCGGCAGTGCCAAATCGGTGGCGAGTTCGTCGAGCAGAGCGGCGATCTCCGATGTGGCAGCGGCAACGAGTATCACGTCTGGAGCCGTGGGTCGCCAATCCGGCTGCTCACGGACGAGGTCGCGTGCGGCCGTGGCCGTGTCGACGATCCGCACCTCGTCGCCCCACGAGCCTTCCATAACCGCACCCTGATGCAACGCGCGCACCGACCGGGAGTCGCCGATACACAAGGTCTTGTCGACCGCGAGGCGGACCGCGAGCCGACCTACGCGGTCGTGTTCGACGACGCGTTCGTTCTCGCTGAGGCCGTCGGGCACCTCGAGCTCACCCAACCACGCCCAGGTGCGTCCGCGTCGAACACCGTCGGCGTCGCGGGTCTGCTCGCCCGCGTCGGCCAGCGTTCGCAAGAGTTCGCGGACTTCACGCGCCGACGCAGGTGTCTGCGCCCTGATCACGACGAGTTCGTCGGGCGCACTGCCGGCGCCGGACCGGATGGAACCACTCACCGGCGACCGCCGTCCGCTACAAGTTCGTCGAGGACGGAGGCAACGACGTCCCGGTCGTCGAAGGGGTGCTTCACACCGTTGATCTCCTGACCGGCCTCGTGTCCCTTGCCCGCGATCAGAACCGTGTCACCGGGTGCCGCCCACCGCAGCGCGGTGGCGATCGCCTCCGACCGTCCCCCGACTTCGCAGATCTCCTCGGCGCCGGCGGGACGCTCGTCGGCGCCGACACCGCGTGCACCGGCGAGCACCTCGGCGCGGATCGACGCCGGATCCTCGGTCCGCGGGTTGTCGTCGGTGATCACCCCGAACTCGGCGCCGCGCGCCGCGGCCGCTCCCATCAGGGGACGCTTGGCGGTATCGCGATCACCGCCGGCACCGATC
>NZ_JBEXMX010000175.1:0-2885 GCF_040610755.1 Gordonia sp. NPDC003585
GCCCACCCTTCCTGCGCGCTGCGCGCCCGGGCGACGGCCTTCTCGAGGTCGTCGGCGGTGGCGACGGGGATGGTGGCCATCTCGACACCGCTGAACGCCTCGAGCACCGACCGGGTCGGACGGTCGGCGGCGTTGTCGATGGCGACCAGCGCACCCAGGCGGGCGAAATACTCTGCGGTTGGCTTCGGCATGGTGCGGCCTCCTACTGCTCGGGTCCGACGAGCACGATGCCGTCGTCGTCGGAGTACACGATGTCGCCGGGAGTGAAGGTCTCGCCGCCGATGGTCAGCGGGATGTCGCGCTCGCCGACGCCCGTCTTGGTGGACTTGCGCGGGTTGGTGCCCAGCGCCTTGACGCCGATCTCCATGCCGCCGATGGTCTTGGCGTCGCGGATCGCGCCGTTGACGATGATCCCGACCCAGCCGTTGGAGCGGCCCAGCTCGGCGATGATGTCCCCGACGAGCGCCGTGTGCACCGACGCCTCACCGTCGATCACCAGCACTCCGCCGGGGTTCGATTCCCCCAGGATCGACTTGAGCAGCGCGTTGTCCTGGAAACACTTCACCGTGGTGACGCGTCCGACGAACTCCCGATTGCCCCCGTACTGGGTGAACTGCAGATCGCAACTACGGACGGAATCGCCGATCTCGTCGACCAGGTCGGCGGTCGGGGTGAAGGTCAACTCGCTCATGTCGACCAGCATAGGTGTAACCGCAAGTAGCGGGTTACTGGTGGGTAGCGACTGGGCGGGCCCATCGGGTCAAGCACAACGGAATGACTCGCCGCGATATGCCTCTGGAACTGGGCGCTGCTGATAATCGGCCCCGATCGTTTCCCGACGGGTTGACTTTCAGTGAGGACGCAGCCCCAGCACTATCGTCGAGACGGCATCGCTTCATCGAGATCCGCTGCGCTAGCCTGTGAAGAGACACTATCGTTGTCGCGCTACTGTGATTCCTGCACACTCCCAAGACTCTGCAGTCCGCGAGAGGGCGATATGACGAACCACTCCAGCTTGACCAGCATCGTCAACGAACACCGTCGAAATGTTGACGTCCAAGTTACTAATTTCTCTGTTCGCGAACTGGTCCGAATGGTGAGCGAAGGAGAACTGAATGTGTCGCCTGAGTACCAGCGATTGTTCCGCTGGGATGTCGAGAGCGAGTCTCGGCTCATTGAGTCGCTCATGCTGGGACTGCCGGTCCCTTCTATCTTCGTCGCTACCAATGAAGACTTTACCCTCGAAGTAGTTGATGGCCTTCAGCGGCTATCCACTCTGGTTCACTTTGTCGATAGTCAGCCCGAGATGCTCCAGACGCTCGGGAAGGAGACAGCATTGGTACTTGATCAGCTACAGACGATCGAGCAGCTGAACGGTTGCAGCTATCTTGACCTACCGAAGGAGTTGCAGCTCCATTTCTCTCGCACGACGCTCCAGGTCACTGCCCTTACCGACAAATCTGACTATGACGTTCGTTTCGAGCTATTTGATCGACTGAATGCCGGTTCCCTAAAACTGACCAATCAAGAGGTACGCAACGCCGTGTTTCGCGGTCCCTTAGTCGCGTTTCTGCACGAGATGGCTGAACTAGCCAGTTTTCGCGAACTGATAAGATTAAATGAAGAACGCCTTCGAGATGGCACCCTGGAAGAAACCGTATTGAAGTTCTTTGGTTATCGACATAATCGCAGCGAATACCGCGGACCGATTAAACCTTTTCTTAATGACTGCGCGAAAAAATGGCGGACCGATTTTCCGGAGACAAAGTTTCGCCAGGAGTTCACAGACGCCGTAAAGACACTTCGAGCCGCCTTAGACGGGTCTGAGTACTTGCGCACTGGGTACTCGTTTACTCCAATGGTGCCCTTTGAGGCAGCGCTGTTGGCGAGTGCCAGGGCGAACGACGATGGATTGACACCAACTCCCAAACCCGGTTGGAAGGAAGATGCACGGCTCCGGGCAGTATCGGGGGGTGGACACAACACGCCGGGTAAGCTCGACGAGCGCGTCGATCGGTTGTTCGAGCTGCTATCGGGTTCCAATCCTGAATAGCCAACAGGATGATCGCCTCTTTTGAAGCAGATTTCGAGCAACGGCTGACTCAATGCTGGATGTCAGTGATTGTGGCAGACACGCTTCACTTCAGCTCCAACGGCTGGAGGACCGTCAGTCGCGACGTCCGTGCAGGAGCTGTGGTTATGGCGATGGCTGAGTTCGAGGGACTGCTGAAGAATTGCGTCGAGCACGCTCATCAGTCAATCGAGATGTCATCCACTTGCGTCAACCAGCTTCGCCCAGGACTCCGCATGCTCCACTACGACTCAGCCTTCGCCTCCGCCTCCGCATCCGGGCCCTCGATAGACGCTGCTTGGAACTCACGGATGAACATTTCCGCCGCCAGTCAGAACACCGATTTGCCGAGACTCCCACGGCGGCAAACCAACGGGTCACTACAACCCCTGGGTAATCGCACTCCGAACGCAGCAACCATGTCCCGCCTATGGCGAGTATACGAGCTGCCTGGTCAACCCTTTCCTAGACTTAGTTGGAGAAGATCTCTGGGAATTCTCTGCGAAATACGAAATGACGTTGCACATGCGCGAGTGCCATTCGCTAAGATCTTCACTGGCCGCGATAGAACGGCGGACGCGGTTGGCCAACTTGTTAGCGATTTGCGCGATTTGGGTATGCATTTCACACAAAGTCTCGTAGAATACTTGGCCGATTCCCGCTTCGAGGCGTAGAAATCCTGCCAGCCCGCCGCCGATTGCTGCATGTGCCGCTGGAAACGGGCTCTTCGAAGTTGAGCGGGCGTTGCCTGGTCAGAGCCTCGGCGTGTCGATGATGTGAAACGCCCCTGGTCTCCGGAAATCTGGATGTTGCG
>NZ_JBEXMX010000176.1:0-2827 GCF_040610755.1 Gordonia sp. NPDC003585
CGAAGGTCCCCCGCATATTCCGCGAATCGGTCCGCGGACCCGTCCGGCTGTGTCATGTCATCGCCTCAATCATGTCGTTCTCAGTGTCAATCGTGTCGCATCGCGGCGGTGCCGGCCATCGGATCTGCCATCACCCGCAGCGTCGCCACGATGTCCTCGATCTCCGGCACGTGCAACAGCCCACCGATACCCACCACCTCGGCCGGAATTCCCCGCGCCTCCAGCTCGGCGGCCAGAGGTGCCGAATCCTCGTTGCGGCGCACCAGAATTGCGGCGGTCGGTGGCGCCTCCCCGGAATCCTCGGCGGCGCGGTAGTGCGCCTCGATCGCGTCGGCAACCCAGGCGCGTTCGTCGAGCACGGTCTGCGTCAGCGTGATCGACGCGGTGCCCGACGGGGCGTCGGGCCGAGGGCGCAGGACGCTCACCGGAATGCCCCGGCGGCGTAGTTCCTCGGAGATGTGGTTGGCCAGGCGAAGCCCGTTCACCGAGTTGCGCCAACTCGTCAGCAGTTCACGACGTTCCGCCGGCCTGCCGTCGGGACGGGGAAAGTCCGCGGCGAAGCGCGGCAGATTGGCGGCCGACGCCCCACGCCAGCCGTAGATGGACTGGATCGGATCGCCGACCGCGGTCACCGCGACCGGATGCGCGCGGGCCCCACGGGCGCCGAACAGCGTCGACAGCAGCACCCGCTGCGAGTGTCCGGTGTCCTGATACTCGTCGAGCAGCACCGCGCGGAACGACGTGCGTTCGGCGGCAACCACTTCCGGATTGGCCACGACGAGCCGCGCGGCCATCGACATCTGGCTGCCGAAGTCGAGCGCTGCCTGTTCGCGCATCGTGTCGGCGAGCGCGACCACCATCGGGATCAGCTCCCGCCGTTCGTCGATCACCTCCCGCACCCGCAACAGCGACTGATTGGGCCCGCCGCGCTGGCGCGGCCCCTTCGGCAGCGTCATCACCATGTCGTACAGATCCGACCCCGCGCGCCGCAGGTCGTCGACGTCGACGAGGTGTTCGGCCATCTCGCCGTAGAGCTTGAGCACCATCTCGGTGACGGTCGCGGGTGTCTTGGTGGTGTGCAGTTCGCCCGGCCAGTTGGCGACCACCGAGAAGGCCAGTTGCCACAGCTCGGTCTCGCTGAGCAGCGTCGAATGCGGCTCGACGGGCAGCAGGAGACCGTAATCGCCGATGAGCCGGCCGGCATACGCGTGGTAGGTGCTGACTTCGGGGTCGGCGCCCCGCAGCCGGGCCGTCAGCGAACCGTCCGGATCCCACGACCGGAGCGCAGGCGATCCGGACAGCATCGACAGCCGACGCCGGATGCGCGCGCCGAGTTCGCTGGCCGCCTTGCGGGTGAAGGTGAGTCCCAGGATCTCGTCGGGGCCGACGATCTGATTGGCGACGAGCCACACCACCCGGGAGGCCATCGTCTCCGTCTTGCCGGCACCGGCGCCGGCGACCACGAGCATCGGTTCCACCGGGCCCTCGATCACCGCGACCTGTTCCGGCGTGGGATTGGGCAGACCCAGCGCGGCGGCCAGCGAACTCGCGCTAATCATCGGTGACCGCCTTGCCCTGGATCTGGGCCGGGCAACTCGTCGTCAGACGACAGTGCACGCACCCCGGATTGGGGGTTGCCGCGTATTCCGGACCGACACTGGCCCGGGCCGCGCGGCGCACGACGCCGATCCACTCGTCGAGCAGTTCCGGCGACAGCGGCGGCTGGGTGCGTTCCGCCGCGCCCGTGCTGCGATGCGGAGAGGACACGTACACCAGTCGTGCTCCGCCCGGTTCGGTGCGGCCGAGAGCGGCGACACCGCCGTTGGCGATCGCCACCTGGTAGGCCGCCATCTGGGCATGGCCTTCCGCGTCGGCCTTCGTGATGGCCGACTTGGTCGTCTTCACGTCGACGACGACCGGCCTTCCGGCGGAATCGGTTTCGAGCCGGTCGACGCGGCCGCGCAGACGCACGTCGAGGTCGGAACCGGGCCGGTCGGGATCGGGCGGCCCGGGGTCGGCGGGCACCGTCGCATCCACCGGCAACTCCACACCGGCCTCGGTGAGGTCGGCGCGCGAGATGCGCAGCCAGTCCCGGAAATGCACCAGCATCGACTCCGCACGTTCGAGTTCACGCGCGGAGAACCAGGCGGCGCCGGTGTCGATGCGGTCCCAGATGCCGCGCAGCGCCGCGGTCACCTCGTCGGGGTCGAGGTCGCCGGCCACCGCCTGCACGAGCGTATGGACCAGGCTTCCGGTGACCGCGGGTGCGGCGTCGCCGTCGCGGCCGCCGCTGCGTTCCAGCAACCAACGCAGCGAACACTTGCTCAGTGCGTCGACGTTGGATGGGGAGAGAACTACCGGCCCCTTCTCCGGAGTCCACAGGGGATGATCCGTGCTCGACGGGGCCAACCCGAACCAGTCGCGTGGATGCGCGCCGGGAATGTCGGAGTCGGCCAGCTGCGCAAGCAGCCGCACGGCCGCCCGCGTGCGCTCGTCGGGTTCGGCTCCACCCGCGACGACGACGGATCGCAGGGTGGCAACCAGCGAAGGAAGCGAAAGCACCCGTTGCACACCGGGATCGAGTGGTGTGCCCTCCTCACCGGGGTCGTGTGCCGGCCCGTCGGATCTGGTCACCGCATCGGCGAGTTCACCGACGAAACGCGATGGCGAGGCGTCACCGCTCCCGTCCTCGACCGCCGTGACGAGCAGCCGCCGCCGTGCCCGCGTGCACGCGACGAGCAACAGCCGCCGTTCGTCGGCGAGCGCGGCGACCGGGCGTGCGAGCTTGTCGAGCGCATCGGGATCCACCCCGTCGAGCAGGTCGACC
>NZ_JBEXMX010000177.1:0-2809 GCF_040610755.1 Gordonia sp. NPDC003585
GTCCTCGGGACGCCCGGCCAGCGCCTCCTTCACGGCCTTGACCGCCGCGGACACGCCCGCGCCGAGCTCGTCGAGCGGCACGGACACCGGTGACACGCTGGTGAACCACCCGACGCTGCGCGACAGGTCGGCGCCCGGGGCGATCGATTCCTCGCGCCCATGGCCCTCGATCAGGACCGCGATCGCTTGGGCCCCGAGATTCGTTGTCCCGGTGTGCCGTCGAGCCACAGCGACCATCAGAGCGGCGAGCAGGACGTCGTCGACGCCGGTGCGGTAGGCGGCGGCCACGTCACGCAGGATCGCCTCGGTGACGGCTGGGTCGACGGCGGTCACGACGCTCGCCACCTCCGCCACCCGCGCCGCCGGTGCGTCACCCCACACCGGCGAGGCCGGAAGGTGACTGCGCCACAGCGGAATCTCGGCGATCCGGGTGGCCGCCAGGTCGGTCAGCACGCGCGCCCACCGTCGCATCGACGTGCTCGACTCCGACAGTTCGACCGGCAGTCCGCTGCGTAATTGTGCTGCGGCCGTTGCCAGATCGGTCACTACGATGCGCCACGACACCGCGTCGACGACTGCGTGGTGTGCGGTGAGGACCAGACGACCCGATCCATCGGCCGTGCGGACGGCGACGGCGGCGACCATGACGCCGGCGGCGGGATCGAGGGCCTCGAGCGCGTCGCGGTGGGCACGGCGCAGCTCGTCGTCGAAACGCTCGGTTCCGATGGCCGACTCGACGGTGCGGAACCGGAGGAGGCGACGTGGATCGCTCGGTGCACCGGCGACCATCCGCCACGAGCCGCCATCGCGCGTGAGCGCCCCGGCGAGGATCGGATGTCGGGCCAGCACCGCGGTCAGTGCGGTCCTCACGTCGGCGTCGCTGATCCGGGCCGGCAGCGTCAGGACCATGGCCTGCGAGTAGTCGGCGAAAGCTGCGGCGTCAACCGAGTTCTCGAGCATCCACGCGATGGTTGGCGTGATGTCCACGTCGCCCATCGCACCGCCGGGCAGTTCGGCGAGCACCGCGGCACCGGCCGAGGCGGCCGCGGCGGCCAGGCCGCGCACGGTGCGACGTTCGAAGATATCGCGCGGGGCCAACGCGAAACCGGCACCGCGCAGCAGGGAGGACAACTGGATCGACATGATCGAGTCACCGCCGAGCGAGAAGAACGAGTCGGTGGCACCGACCTGCTCCACGCCCAGCACCGCCGCGACCAGTTCCGCGATCCGGGCTTCGACCGCACCCACCGGTGCGACGAACTCGGTGCCCGTGCGCGCCGACGCGAAGTCGGGTTCGGGCAGCGAACGTCGGTCGAGCTTGCCGGCCGAGTTCAACGGCACCGTCGAGAGCACCGTCCACACGGTCGGACGCATGTACTCGGGAAGCGCTTGCGCGACCGCGTCTTTCGCGGATTCCAGGTCGACGGCGGGACCGGCGAGATAGGCCACGAGGTGCTCGCCGCCCGCAGGCGCGATGGCCACGGTCGCCGCGGCGTGCACCACCGAGTCGACGGCGGCGAGCACCGACTCGATCTCGCCCAACTCGATCCGCTGGCCGCGCAGCTTCACCTGAAAATCGGTGCGGCCCAGGTATTCGAGTTCACCGTCGCGATTGCGGGCCACCAGATCGCCGGTCCGGTAGAGACGCTCCCCCGGACGGCCGAACGGGTCGGCGACGAACCGGTCGGCGGTGAGATCCGGACGGCCGGCATAGCCGCGGGCGATCTGCACACCACCCAGATACAGTTCGCCGGGCACTCCGTCGCCGACCGGCCGCAACCGCGAATCCAGCACGTAGGTCGCGGTGTTCCAGATGGGGTGGCCGATCGGCACCGTGCGCCCGACGATGGCCAGGTCCGCGTGGCTGACCTCCACGGCGGCCTCGGTCGGTCCGAAGAGGTCGTGCAGCCCGGCATCGGGCCAGATGGCACGGGTGCGTCGGGCCACCGCGGGTGGCAGCGCCTCGCCGGAGGCGAACACATACCGGATTCCGGTGAGCGCGCGCAGACGCGTCTCGTCGACGACGTCGAGGAACACCGACAACATCGAGGGCACGAAGTGCACCGATGTGACGTTGCGGCGAAGCAGCGCATCGACGAGGTATTCGGGATCGGTGTGACCGCCGTCGGCGGCTACGAACATCCGCGCGCCGCCCAGCACAGGTGCGAACAGCTCGGGCACCGACACGTCGAATGTGTTGGGCGTCTTGAGGATCACCGTGTCCGACGACGTCAGCCCGAAGGTGTCCAGCCCCCACCGCAGCCGATTGAGCACCGAGGCCTGAGATACCGTGACGCCCTTGGGATTACCCGTGGAGCCGGAGGTGAAGATGGTGTAGGCGGCATTGGCCGGAGTCAGCTGCCCGGTCCGCTCCCCCGGTTGTAGCGGCGCGCCGAGCGCATCGGGGATGCCGACGTCGAGATCGACACTCACCCGCGGGGTGCCGCGCCCGGCCACTGCCGCGGGGATCTCACCGGACACCAGCACGACCGCGGCGGCTGCCGTGTCGAGGATGTAGTCGGCGCGGTCGGCCGGCGCCGCGGGGTCGACCGGCACATACTGGCCACCGGCGGCGAGGATCGCATGGATCGCGACGACCATCGCCGCACTGCGCGGCATGCACACGGCGACCGCGACCTCGGGTCCGACGCCGTAGCCGATCAGCATCCGCGCGTAATAGGCGACGAGCGCGGCGAATTCGGCGTTCGTGAGAATCCGCTCGCCGTCCGCGTCGTCGGCGACGAGCGCGATCTGATCCGGTCGGGCGGCATCGACGACGCGGTGCGCGACGTCCTCACCGCGGAGCCCG
>NZ_JBEXMX010000178.1:0-2798 GCF_040610755.1 Gordonia sp. NPDC003585
ACTTTAAGTCGAGGTCGATCAGAGGCGGTTCAATGTCGTGATCGACCAGTCCAATGACAGGCACCCCGTAACTAGCCAAATGCTCAACCTTCGACACAACCCCAGCGCGACCCTGCCCTTGCGATATCGAAGCCCGCGTCAATTGCGGGTAGAGCAGCTTGAGGACAACTTCGTCGAGGTCACCCTCTGTAACGACTAGAAGATCGCTCTGAGTCAGAGCGCTGGCTTTGAAACCAGTGTTGCGATGAAGCTCGATAAGTCCGGACGTATCCGACACAGGCATTGCGACATTGTCATGATCTAGGCGAATGATCGATGAGGGAGCGATGCGGTCTAGGATCGCAGGACTGTGCGTGGCAATCAACATCTGCCCCTCAGGTCCGACCCCATCTATGAGAACGTCAATCAGACGCTGACTGAGGTTTGGATGAAGATAGGCATCGGGCTCGTCGATTAAAACAATGCTCTGTCCAGCCCCAGCGCGAAGTACTCGGCTAATGATTATGAGTGCTTGACGTTCGCCGCTAGACAGATCAGCAACCGCATGGACCTCGCCGTTCGGTAGCTGTATTCGCAAAGCATCCGGATACTGTCGAGTAAGTGGTAGCAGCACTTTAGGATGCAGTAGCGAGTTGACGGTATCTCGAAATTGCTCCCACCCGACCCTGGAAATTGTCGTTGGCTCCGATTCCGAACCGGGCTCGTTATCAAGCTTATCCGCCATACAAAGCGCTTTTGCAAATTGCTCGAACTCACCATCATCAAGTCGACCATAGTTGCTGACTGCCTGCCGGGATTCTGCAGACCGCCGATAGGCAGATTCATCGTCGAGGAGATGCATATCGATCGCGCCCACACCCGCAGGCATAAGCCGACGCTCTGCCGGGAGGTACATCGGATTGAGTGACCGATTCTCCAGGAGAAACATCTCGTTCGCCGGAAACTCTGAGAGGGCCGTCGGGAGTCCGACTAGACCGGCATCGGGGGCAGCGCCACTGCGTACCTGGAACTGAACACCCGTGTACGGGTTATGTCGAATTCCAAGTACGACTTGACCCCTGACATCGACGTGGCCCCATCCTGACGCTGAGCTGAAGGATTCGATGGCTGAGCGCTCAGGCTCGGACAGATCGACCTCGATTTCAACTGACGCGGTGCAGCCAGACCTAGGATTCGGGAGCTGTCGAGACCAAGGCGAAATGAGTGCCCCTAGGAGCTTTGACTTACCAGTACCGTTTGGGCCGGCCAGCGCCACGACAGGCGTACGTGGAACGACTATCGTCTGGTCGACGAGGCCGCCAATGCCACTAACCGTGGCGCTAACAATTCTCATGCGCATATCGTATTGGGCGTTCTCACATCACCTGTGGCTTTGAGAGTCTCCGTCTCGCGCTATCTGCGCCGGGGAACTATTGCTCGGGCGGCGATCTACAGCGTGCGGTCCAGGCCGCCGCGGTAGAACCAGTGGGTCGCGCGAGGATGCGGACGGTGGCGTCAGGCGCGCCATCGCAACGTGTAGAGTTTTGCTGCCCGAGAGGTGTGCTAGTATGGCACTGAGGAGCGCGGGTAAGCCGTGCCGGTTCGTAGCCGGACGTTCCACAGAAGCGCGGAGATCCGGCTTAACGCACCGGTTGGCCCTTGGGCCGATAGCTCAAATTGTAGAGCCCCGCTTTGTTATCTTTAGCTCTGGGTCAGATCTGGCATGAGATGCCCGACCATTTCCTATCGAAGCGCAATTTCTGCCTTAATCTCCGCTTCCGTCAGACCGACTGAGGCGTAGTGATGACGCGCCACACCTTTGGCTTTGCGCAGTCCCAGTATGGGGTCCTTTCCGCATCCGCCTGGCACAAGTTCGTCTGCCTCATCAACAACCATCGAGACCCACGTGGTTCGAGGCAGGGCCGCCTGCAGCATTACATTTGTTTCTCGATCGAGGCGCTTGGTAACCGCAAGCACAGCAACCATTTCTCCATGTCCAAACTCGATCCGGTCGCCAACAGATAGCGCCGTCGGATCTCGACGAGCAAGAGCAACCCAGCCATCTGTTAGCGGCTGAGTCCACCCTCGCACTGCATCAATCAACTGTTGACGCACGATTCCGCCATTATGGATCACATCATTTCGCATCCATCGCAACGCGTCGATATAGGCGATCATGTCAATCGTGTACGCGGCGCCGGAAGCGTCCGCGATATTCTGATGCAGCTCATTGAGATTGGCCTTCGCCTTTGTGGCGGAACAGCGCCCAGCCTTGTGCAGCATTTTGGCGCAAGTTCTCAGGTAGTCCTCGTGAAGCGACAGTACGTAGGGGACCGACATCATCCCCAGGTGTGCATCTGCCGCAGAAAGGATCTCGGCAGCACTTTCAGATCGTAGGTTGAACCGCTTGATGTGCTCGACGTTCGGAAAGATCTCAGGCAGCATGCGCTCTGAGCCGAGAGTTGGCTGCAAGAAATGGGCCGATAATTGCGCACCGGCTAGCAGTCCCATCACAGCATTGTTTGCTGCATCTTTTCGGGCTTCGTACTGTCGGTGAATCTTGAATCGCACAACAGCACTCTTAGATGGACCTGATCTAGACATCGTCCCGCCCCTATCGCTCCGATATATTTGCTGAATGTTCGACGCCCCATCAAGGCTCAATCATTGAGATCTCCGTCGATCGCTGATACGTACTGGGCATAAGTGGCGGCAGAAGCCACCGCGTGTCGTTCGATGGTGGCAGGGGAGTAGCCGAGAGCGTCGGCGAGTATCGCTGCTGGTGCGAGTTTGGTTAGTTCGTGCAAGGTGCCCAGCCG
>NZ_JBEXMX010000179.1:0-2669 GCF_040610755.1 Gordonia sp. NPDC003585
GACCGGCCGGGTCGCTCAGCGTCACGATCGCGACTCCGAGGGCCACGGCAGCACCGACGCCGACGACCACGATGGCCGGCCTCCGCAACGACGCCCGCCACCAGCCGAGTGCCGCCGCAATCGCGACCACCGCACCCGCGGCGATGACGATCAGACCGGGTCGCCGGGTCTGGCCGTCGAAGAAGTACTCCACGTCCTCGGCAGCCGCGCCGGGTACCGACACACGACCCAACCCGGTGATCGACGGTCGGACGCCCTCGTCGGACACACCCCACTTGACCTGCGCGAGCGCGACGAGAAGCAAGCCCGCGACGCAGGCGATCGGCCACACAAGGCCGCGTAACCGGTCGATTCGGCCGGGAGAAGTCATTCCTCCAGCGTGCCATGCGGCCAAAACGGTTGGCGCCCCGCGAGTCCGACAAGTCGATCGAGAATGGGCGCATCCTCGGGCACCTCGACGATGGGTCCGAACATCCCGTCACGCTCGCTCTGCGGTTCCGGTGGATGGTGAAGATCGAACACGGCGGACGCGACGGGGTCGGGAATCGTGTAGTCGACGCCGATCGATCGCGCGACGTCCCAACCGTGGAGGACGAGCTCGCTGAGCGCGACCGTGCCGAGAACCTCTGCGGGCGCCTCGAAGCCTCCCGCCTGTGTCATACCCTCCCACGCGTCGGGCCGCTGCCAACTCAGGACGAGGTCACGCAGGTTGCCGGTGAGCGAGGCCCACCAGAAGTCCGGCAGGGTTTCGGCGCCCGGATTCGGGGGCGTGGATGTCAACGGTCCGAACTCCTTGCGCCCCGCCGCCGCGAACGCCGCACTGAGACCAATGACATGCGCGAGCAGCCCGGAAAGATCCGTACCGTCGCATGGCGTCGCACGGGTGAGTTGGTCATCGGTCACCTTGGCTGCCAAGTCGATCATCTGATTGGCCGCGATCTCGATGTAGTCGGCGTTCATACCTGGTCCTTTCGCCGGCGGAGTATCTGTCACAGCTGTGGACCACACTGGGACACCGAACTCATCGCAACTTTCGCTCGGGTTCCTCCACCTCCGACGATGAGTTTCGGCAAGGCTGGGGGTCTGCCGACTTGTACAACCCACATTCGTGAGAAAAGGACACACCATGGCCGAGTACTCCGCGCCCCTCGGCGCGCCGATCTGGTTCGACCTGATGAGCAGTGAGCCCGACAAGGCCGCCGAGTTCTACGGCGCCCTGTTCGGCTGGGAAGCAGAGGACGCCAACCCCGACTTCGGTGGCTACCGGAACTTCGTCAAGAACGGACACCGCGTCGCCGGAATGGGTCCGGTGATGGACCCGAACGGACCGTCGGACGTGTGGTCGGTGTACCTGCATACCGACGACCCGGATGCCACGGTCAAAGCCGTCGAGGCGGCCGGGGGCAGCATCATGGTGCCGCCGATGGACGTCGGCGACATGGGCACGATGATGGTGGCCGTCGACACGGCGGGCGCGGTCATCGGCTTCTGGAAGCCGAACACCCATCCCGGATTCGTCGAGTGGGGCGAGCACGGCACCCCGTACTGGTTCGAGTGTCAGAGCAAGGATTACGCGAAGTCGATCGAGTTCTATCGCTCGGCGATCGGGGCACGGATCGAGGAGATCGGTACCGGCGGCGACCCCGACGCGATCGGACCGGATCATTACGGGCAGGTGTTCATCGGCGAGAACTCCTATTCGGGAATCATGGACTCCGTCAAGCTCTTTCCGCCCGAGGTGCCGTCGTTCTGGCAGGTGTATGTCTGCGTCGACGACGTGGCGGCGACCGTGAAGCAGGCCGAGGGACTCGGTGCAGGCGTCCTCATGGCCGGCGAGGAGACGCCGTACGGAACGCTCGCGGCGCTCGCCGACCCGTTCGGTGCCGTGTTCTGCCTGGGACATCCACCGGCCGGGATGTGAGTACCTTGGTCGTGCGCAGCATGTAGGAAGGAGAGATGTCTGGGACAGCCTCATCTGCAACAGGTGGCGTACCGGTGTTACGGATCGTCGAGGCCGAGGCGCCTCCCGACATCGAGCTACCAGCGGTCAGTGCGATTGCGCCGCCGATCATTGCCGTGGCCCTATCGCCTGAGCGCCTCGTATCCTCCCACTGGCTCGACACCGCCAGCTTCACGCTCACCGAGGTCGACACCGACGACATCCGGTGCGTATGGGTCGAATCCATCGATGATGCGGTCGTCGCGATCTCGGAGCGCTGCAAGCGATTTCCGATCACCGCGAGCGTCAACGCCGACGTGTTCGCGTCGGCTTTGACTTCCGGTTCGCTGCGGTCCGCGTTGATCACCGAGTCGCTCGCGTATTCGACCCTGCAGGCCGGCCCGGAGTTTGCGCGTTGGCTGTTGGAGCGCGGTCCGTCAAACGCGACGGTCACCTCCAGTGGTTCTCCGGTTGAGTTCGATCGCGTGGGCGACACGCTCCGTATCGTGTTCAACAGACCGCATCGTCACAACGCGTTCAACGATGCGATGCGATCGGAACTCCTCGCAGCACTCACCGTCGCCCATCACGACCCGTCGATCTCCGCCGTCGAACTCAGCGGCGCAGGAAGGTCCTTCTGCAGCGGCGGCGACCTGGCCGAGTTCGGCGGTTTCGACGACCCCGCCTCGGCGCACATCGCACGGACCCGGCTCTGCCCGGCCCTCGCGCT
>NZ_JBEXMX010000180.1:0-2669 GCF_040610755.1 Gordonia sp. NPDC003585
GAAGTTGCCGCCGATCGTCAGTGTCGCGGAGGTCAGCACCACGGTCGCCTTGGCGAACAGGGTCGCGCGCAGCAGTCCGCCGACCGACAGCGGCGCGATGTGCAGCACCGAGCGCGATTCGGCGGCGGCCGAGCGTCCGACGCGTTCCTCGGCGACCCACACCACGTCACGTCGCTTCGATTCGTCGGGTTCGTCGAATGCCCCCAGAAGCCGCACGATGGTGTCGTGCAGTTCGTCGAGCGAGGTCAGCGCCGCCGAGCGGGCGGCGGCCGCCGACTCGTCACTCGACCCACTCATCCGTACCGGTCCGATCGCGGTGCGCGTCTGCCACAGTCGGTCTCGCAGGGACACGAGCACCGCGGCCGCCGAAGCGGGCAGACCCATCCACTGCCGGTGCGGTGCGTCGGCGAGCAACTCGCCGAGTTGATCGCCGGCCCCCATGAGGGCATCGGCGGTCTCCTCGTCGACGAGCTTGCCGCAGCGGCGCGCCACCGCGGCGACCACCGCGGCCGACACCTCGGCGGTGGACACGGAGGTGATCCGATCGACGAGTTCGTGCGCCTCGTCGATGATCACCACGTCGTGTTCGGGGAGGATGCTGGCCGGGCTGGTGGCGTCGATGGCGAGCAGCGCATGGTTGGTGACGACGACGTCGACCTTCCCCGAGCGGCGTCGGGCGTTCTCGGCGAAGCAGTCTTCGCCATAGGAGCAGTTGCCGGCGCCGAGGCACTCGCGGGCGGACACACTGACCTGACGCCACGCGCGGTCGGCGACACCGGGGGTGAGGTCGTCGCGATCGCCGGTCTCGGTGTCGCTGCTCCACTCGCGCAGGCGGGTGACCTCGCGCCCGGTGCGTGACAACTCGAACGGGTCGAACAGCTCGACATCCGGCTCGTCCGCGGTGCCGGCATGAATTTTGTTGAGACACAGGTAGTTCGACCGCCCCTTCAGGATGGCGAAGGTCGGCTCCCGGCCGAGTGGTTTCGCCAGGGCGGCGGCCAGGCGCGGCAGGTCGCGCTCGATGAGTTGCCGTTGGAGGGCGATCGTCGCGGTCGAGACCACCACGGTGCGGCCGCTTTCGACGGCGTGCCGGATCGCGGGAACGAGGTAGGCCAGGGACTTTCCGGTTCCGGTGCCGGCCTGGACGGCGAGGTGTTCGCCGGTGTCGATGGCGTGCGCGACGGCCGAGGCCATCGCGACCTGGCCGTCGCGGCGACGGCCGTTAAGGGCGGTGACGGCAGCATCGAGCAGCGTGGTCACCGGAGGTGTGTTCGACATGTGGGCTGTGTCGTCCGGTTCTACTCGCGGTTGGTCAAACTCGGCCGGCTCCGTCGTAGAGGAGATCGCCGACGAGGGCTACGTCTGCCGCGCGGAGTTCGGCGAGCGCGGACTTCGTGGTCTCCGGGGCCACCGCGGCGGTGAAGTTCAGCAGGATGCGAGTGCGGAACCCCGCCTTCGCCGCGTCGAGCGCGGTGGCGCGAACACAATGATCGGTGGCGATGCCGACGACGTCGACACTCTCGATCCCGTGGCGGCGCAGCCAGTCGGCGAGCGTCTGACCGTCGTCGGACGCCCCTTCGAAACCCGAATAGGCCGCGCTGTATTCGCCCTTCGAGAACACCTTGTGGGCCTTCTCGGCGTCGAAGGACGGATGGAACCAGACGCCGTCGGTGCCGACGCGGCAGTGTGGCGGCCAGGTGTCGACATAGTCGGGCGAATCGGAGAAATGCTCACCCGGATCGATGTGGTAGTCGCGGGTCGCGACGACCGTGCGGTACTCGGGCAGCAACGTGGTGATGGCACCGGCGACGGCGGCACCGCCGTTGACGCCGAGCGCGCCGCCCTCGCAGAAGTCGTTCTGCACGTCGACGACGATCAGAGCATCCGCGGGGTGGTCGTGGGGGTCGGAATCGGGCATCTGCTCTGCCTCCTCAGCCGAGTTCGTATCGTGTGGCGACGGCGGGATCGCCGTGGGACAAGCCCAGGCCCTCCCACGGCAGACTCACCAGACCGTCCGCGAGGTGCTTACGGGCATCGGCGAGGCTGGGCAGCCCGGCGACGGGCTCGCCACCCCGGACGAGGGGAATTTGTAGGTCATGCAGGTTTAGACCCTCGAGGGCCGGTCGCGGTTCCCCCGCGCGGTACACGACTTCCTCCACGATGGTGCCCGACGCCCGCGCAGCCCGCGCGGCGCGCTTGGCGCCACCGCGAGACTCCTTGTGGCTGGATCGCTTTGCCACCGCAACGCCGTCGACCTCGACGAGTTTGTAGACCATCCCTGCGGTCGGGGCGCCGCTGCCGGTGACCAGCGACGTGCCAACGCCATAGGTGTCGACGGGCTCGGCGCGCAACGACGCGATCGCGTACTCGTCGAGGTCGCCGGAGACGACGATCTTGGTGTTCGTGGCGCCGAGATCGTCGAGTTGGTCGCGCACCTGGCGAGCAAGCACTCCGAGGTCTCCGGAGTCGATGCGCACCGCGCCCAGTTCGGTCCCGGCGACCTCGACCGCGTTGCCCACGCCCTGCGTGATGTCGTAGGTGTCCACCAGCAGCGTGGTGCCGACGCCGAGCGCGGCGATCTGCGCCGCGAAGGCGGCTTTCTCGTCGGGGCCGTCGGGGCCGGTGAAACCGAGCGTGAAGGCATGCGCGGCGGTGCCCGCGCTCGGAAC
>NZ_JBEXMX010000181.1:0-2610 GCF_040610755.1 Gordonia sp. NPDC003585
CGGCCGATCACCTGAGGGGCGGCGGTCATTGGCGTGGCAGGCTGCGGCGATCCGCCGAGCAACGGGCGGTCGAAGAGTCGTCGGTGCGGGCCACGGTCGACGGCCAGGTGCCCTCCGACGAGCGGTCGTTGCGGCTGGTCGCCGACCACCTGTCGGTGGTGGAGGCCGTGCATCAGGCACACCGGCTCCTCGCAGACCTCCACGTGCCGGTCGACACCTCGGGGTCGCGGTCGTCGCAGCTCAATCAGCTTGTGCGGCTGGATAATCAGCTGGCCTGGATCTCCGACCTGGTGACCGGACGGGATCGGCTCGTCCGTGAACTCGAGGCGATCAGTCCGGGCGGTCCGCGGCCGCGCAGCGTTGCCGAGGTGGCCGCGGTCGCGCGGCAGGCACGACTGATCGCGGCCACCAACGACGCGGTGCTCGCCGAACACGAGCTCGCGGACTGCGCCTACGCCTTGTCGGCCGAGATCGAACGTGGACCGTCGGCCGAGGGTGACGATCTGGTGTCGGCGCTGGCGAATGCCGACGCGGAGTCGATTCGCTCCGCGCGACGGGCTTTCGTGGCAGCTCGCGCCGAACGCGACGATCAGATCGCGCTCGACCTGCTCACCCTGAGGCTGCGCGGCAAGGCGCCTGCGCTGTACGCGGAGGTGGCCGCAACCGCCGACGACCCACAGTGGGACGAGCGGGTTCGCGATCTCGCGCCGGCGTGGTCGTGGCGCCGAGCACACACGTGGGTGTCGGAGAACAACGATCCGGGACGGCAGGAGCGTCTGCAGGCCGAACTCGACGGCATCGAGGTCGACCTCGCCCAGGTGACCACCCGTCTGGCGGCCGCACGAGCGTGGCGGTACTCCATCGAGCGGACGACGGTGGCACAGACGCAGGCGCTGCAGTCCTACCGTGACCACATGATCAACCTGGGCAAGGGATCGGGCAAGCACGCCAACCGTTTTCGTATCGCGGCGCGCGCCGCGATGGCCGAGGCAGCCGCCGCCGTGCCCGCGTGGATCATGTCGACAAGTCAAGTCGCCCAAACACTTCCACCGAAAGCCAATTCGTTCGATGTCGTGATCGTCGACGAGGCGAGTCAGGCCGACATCACCAGCGTCTTCCTGTTGTGGCTGGCGCCGCGCGTCATCGTCGTCGGCGACGATCGGCAGTGCGCGCCCACAGGTCTCACCGGCACCACGCTCGACGACGCATTTGCCAAACTCGACGCCGAACTACCCGACCTGCCCGGATATCTGCGAGATGGTTTGACGCCGCGATCGAGCCTGTTCTCGTTGCTGCGCAGCAGATTTGGTCACCTGGTGACACTTCGCGAGCACTTCCGGTGTATGCCCGAGATCATCGAATACTCCTCGCAGCAGTTCTACCAGGGAACACCGCTCATCCCGGTCCGCCAGTTCGGCGCCAACCGGCTCGACCCGCTGCGCTCGGTGCGGGTGGACGCGACAGCCTCCGGGCAGGGGGCAGCATTGGTCAACGAGGCCGAGGCGCAGGCCATTGCCGACACGGTCGCCGCATGTCTCGCCGATTCCGCCTACGACGGAGCCGATTTCGGCATCATCGCGCTGCAGGGCACCAAGCAGGTCGACGTCCTCGAGCGTGCGCTTCGCGATACCATTGACCCTGAGCACTGGCGAGATCGTCGCATCCGGGTGGGATCCCCACCGGATTTCCAGGGCGACGAACGTTCCGTCATCTTGCTGTCGATGGTCGTCTCGGACCCGGCCGCGATCACCGCGCTCACCCGGGCCGAGTCGCAGCGTCGCTTCAACGTCGCGGCGTCTCGCGCGATGGATCAGCTGTGGCTGTTCCACTCGGTCGATCTGGACGAGTTGCGCCGCAACGATCTTCGCTACTCGCTGCTCGGCTACCTCGAGGCCAACGCGGGACCGACGATCTCGCCGATGCCCGACGATGTTCCTGATGACAAGCGTGTGGAGCCCTTCGACAATCTGCTCGAGCAGCGGGTGTTCAACCGGCTGGCGTCGCTCGGCTATCACGTCACGCCCAAGGTGGTCGTGAACAACCGGGTCATCGATCTCGTGGTGATGGGCGCCGACGCGCGGATGGCCGTCGAATGCGACGGCGCGCAATTCCGCACCACGGGTCGTCAGGCCCGGTCGGACCTGGAGCGAGAACGCGAACTGCGTCGCTGCGGTTGGGAGTTCGCCCGCGTGCGGGAATCGGAGTTCGAACTCGACCCGGACGGTGTGATCGCGCGCGTCACCGCGGCACTCGACGCACGGGGCTGCAAGCCGGGGTCGGTGTCCTCGATCGCGGTCGCGGGGCAAGCGGATGCCTGGGAGCCCATCGACCTGACCGCGGGGGACTGACGTCCTATCGCCTCTGATCCGAAGAGCTAGGTGACCGCCCCGCTGACCTGGGAAAATACGTCGGAGTCGTGCTCGCAAAATCTCGGGGAAGAGTTTCTTCCCCGAGGTTCGTAGTCGTCCGCGAGAATTTTCTGGGGGAGGACTCCAAGGGGCGGGGAAGAAGTTTCGGCTCTTCTGTCATGGATGTGGGTGGGTGTGGGTGTGGTATGGGAGTTCGAGGGTGACCGGTCCGCAGGCGAGCAGGATCATGGCGAGTGCGTTT
>NZ_JBEXMX010000182.1:0-2577 GCF_040610755.1 Gordonia sp. NPDC003585
GCTTCAGCTCAGCCGAGTACCGCTTCGATCCTGCCGCTGCCATAGGTTTCATTCTCCCTTGAGACGAACCCTCCGGAAACACCGGGACGGATCATTGACTACGAGTGAGGTTTCTGTGACGGTGGCCGCGATGGCGACGGCGAGCACGATGTCAGAAACCGCGTGTCTGGTCAGAAACCCGAGGCGTACCAGCGGTTTGTGGCCACATCTGAGGTTTGTGGCGACAAGTGCGGTTTCTGCGACGAGGCCGCGCTCTTCCCGCTTCCACGATCGCCGCCGCAGCTGGCGGGTGGTGGGCTTCGAGGCGGTCTGAGCGAAGTCCTGGCGCATGATGGAATCCGGTGCCATGCTGGGGCACGTCGGGGCATCCGCTGTGCGGCGGATGACAGTTTCGTGACCCAAGTACACCGAGGTACAGGAGATTCACACGATGGCACTCGCCGACAAGTTCGACAAGGCATACGAGGACAAGCCGATCGACGAACTGGCCAACGCGCCGGTCGCGTCGCTTCAGGGCGTGAGCGACTCGGATGCCGAGCACCTCGCGGCCGCCTTCAACATCAAGACGGTGAAGGATCTCGGCACCAACAAGTTCTTCCTCTGGGCGCAGGCGGTGGCCAAGCTGGCCGAATAGGCCGGCAGGTCTGGGCAATCAGCTCGGCGGTCGCATCAATTCGGCGATCGTCGCGTTGACTGCTGCGGCCCGGGCAGTACGGGTGAGGGTCAGCAGGCGTCGCAGCCCGGAGTCCACCTGATCGAGGTGGCCTGCGCTGTCGCCACTCGGGACCCGTTGTGCGACAGCAAGATCGACGATCGCCTCGACGCGGGCCGCGGTTTCGACGATCCGCGTGGCGCGGGCGTCCGCATACGGCGGCAACGGCACATGATGGCGGGCGGTCAGTGCCATGAGTTGCGCGCGAAGGTCACCGATGCGTTCCGCCCTGGCCCCGCCGCCGAGATTGCTGAACAAGTCCGTCGCATCCCGGACCGCTTGCCGCAGTTCGTGTTCGAGATCGCCCGCGGACGGACCGCCGCTCGTCAACGCGCCGAGATCCAGCGGACGCTCGTATCGGTGAATTGCCCACCGGCACACCGCATCGTCGATGTGGAGTGGTCCTGACAGCCGAGCGCCGGTGACCGACGGAATCAAGGCAAGAGGTCCCGCCGCAGATGAGCGCGTCGCTTCGTCCCGGACCAGAAGCACCTCGCCGGCGGCGAAGGCAGCCGTCGTCGCCGGATCCGGCGGAAGTCCCGCGGGGTCGCCCGCGTCGGGCAGCCGGACCACCAGCGCATCCACCTCGCGGAGCATCGCCAGAAGGTCGAGGACGCCGCTGGCGCCCGTGGCGAGGGTGCCGGTGTGGTCGTCGACGACGTGCGTGCCGGCGGTCGAGGTGAGCGCACTGATCACCTCGTCGGGCGAGCAGTGGCCGGCGATCCAGGCCGCGCTCCAGCCGCCGAGCGTGCAGCTCGGCCAGGCGATCGGTTGCTCACGGATGTCGGCGCGGGTCATAGACATTCCACGATACCGACTATCGGAAGGGCGCGAAGTGGTGGCGTGGAGCTGTTGTGTTCATCGGCGGGTGTGGATAGCCTGGGATGGATCAAGTTTGCCGGTATGAACGTCTTTCTGCCGTTGTGCTTGTTGTCTGCCAGCATGTTTGGCGGTGGGGAATGTCTTCGGGGAGGTTTCAGCTTTGTCGGGTAATGGTTTTTTCGAGGTTGACCACACGGTGGTGAAGTCTCATGCGGGGTCGTTGCAGGATGCTCTGGGGAAGTTCACGTCGAACTCTTCGGAGTTTGATGCGGCGATGACCGAGTTGCTGGGCAAGATCAAGGGTGGTGCGAAGACGGAGTTGGCGAATTTGCAGCATCAGTGGTCGTCGGCTGCCGGGCAGGTGAATAAGGCGTTGGAGCAGTTGGGTGTTCGGACCGAGGATGTGGCCTCGACGTATGTGTCGGCTCAGGATGAGCAGGCCACGAATGTGCGTTCGGCGGGTGGCCGGATGGATTTTCATACTGCTGAGTCGACGAATATCTGATACGGGGGGTTGGTCTGATGTCTGAGGGTGGCGAGTACTCGTATGATCCGGGCGCGGCGCAGGCTGCCGAGGAGCGGGTGGGTTCGGCGGCGTCGAACTTGCAGGGCGCGGTGGATGAGTTGCGGGATCATATTCAGCGGTTGGCTGGTGCTTGGCAGGGTGGCGAGCATGATGATTTTTCGGGTGTGCAGGGCACGGTGATGAATGGGTTTGATTCGATCACCCAGATTTTGTCGCAGATTCAGGAGGCGGTGGGGGAGAACACCGAGAATGTGTCGGCGATGCAGAATCGGATTCGGCAGACCATTCATCAGGGCTGACGTGGTGGCCGGTCGGTGATCTCGGTGATCGGGCGCCGTCTGGGTGTGGTTGTTCTTGTTCAGTTGATGTCGAGGTATGGCACCGCGTGAAGATGAGGGTCTTTGCGCGGTGCTGTTCTGTTTTCGGGGAGGTTTAGGTTATGCCTGCTGCGCGGTTGCCGGAGTTGGAGACGTTTTTGTCGCCGGGGCACAAGTCGTTGTGGTTGTCGGGGGAGCCG
>NZ_JBEXMX010000183.1:0-2532 GCF_040610755.1 Gordonia sp. NPDC003585
GGCGAGCTAGCCCCTCCTGCCGATCCGCGATTGCCCGTACGGCCGCCAGGTGAGCAGCTTCGGCCGCCTGCGCGACGGCCTCCCGCTCGGCGAGTTCCTCGCGGGTCACCTCGAGAGTCTCCGCGGCGATCTGCACGCCCTCGGTCAGTTCCGCCTCGGCCGCGGCCGCCTCGTCGGCCTGCCGCTCGAGCGCGTCGGGGTCGGGCCCACCCGACTCGTTCACCGGTTCGCGCAGATAGCGGCTGCGTTCCGCGGCGACCCGGCACGTCGCGTCGACACGTTCGGCCAGCGCTGACAGGCGGAACCACGCCTGATTGGCCGCCGACGCCGCCGGAGTCACCTCGGCGAGATGCTGCTCATGCTCGGCGACCTCGGCGGTCATCCGGTCCAGCGCCTCGGTCACCTCGTCCTGTTTGCGCCGCACCTCGTCCTCGACGGCGCTCTGCTCGGCCATCTCGGCGCGTCGGGTGACCAGATCGTCGGCGGCCAGCCGCAGCCGGGCGTCGCGCAGGTCGGCCTGGACGGTCTGGGCCCGCCGGGCGACCTCGGCCTGGCGCCCCAACGGCTTGAGCTGGCGACGCAGTTCGGCGGTGAGATCGGTCAGCCGCGCCAGGTTGGCCTGCATGGCGTCGAGCTTGCGTACCGCCTTCTCTTTGCGCTTGCGATGCTTGAGAACCCCGGCGGCCTCCTCGATGAACGCCCGCCGGTCTTCGGGCCGCGACTCGAGGATTGCGGCGAGGCGACCCTGCCCGACGATGACGTGCATCTCTCGCCCGATACCGGAGTCCGACAACAGCTCCTGCACGTCCATCAGTCGGCACGAGCTCCCGTTGATCTCGTACTCCCCGGCCCCGTCGCGGAACATCCGCCGCGTGATGGAGACCTCGGAGTACTCGATCGGCAGTGCACCGTCGGCGTTGTCGATGGTCAGCGTCACCTCTGCCCGGCCCAGCGGGGGACGACCGGAGGTGCCGGCGAAGATGACGTCTTCCATCTTCCCGCCGCGCAGCGCCTTGGCGCCCTGCTCGCCCATCACCCAGGTCAGAGCGTCGACGACGTTGGATTTACCCGATCCGTTGGGCCCGACGACGCACGTGATTCCCGGCTCGAAGCGCAGGGTCGTCGCCGAGGCAAACGACTTGAAGCCCTTCAGGGTCAGGCTCTTGAGGTGCACGACCGTACAGACTACTCACCATCGCGATCCGGATCCGCGTCGCACGCCGTCACCGCTCGGCGAAACCGTCCAGATCACCCCGCGGGATGTCGAGGCGATCAACCACCAACGACACCCGGCCGGGCGTCTGCCCGGACCGCAGCAAGTCCACCAAGGCCGCCACGTCGCGTCGCGTGCCCTCGGCCACCACCAGCACTCGGCCGTCGGGCTGATTGGACGCGTAGCCGGCCAGACCCAGTTCCAAGGCCCGCGAGCGGGTCCACCACCGAAACCCGACACCCTGCACGCGTCCGTGGACATGCGCGATCAACCGCACCTGCTGGTCGGGATCGGGCGGATCGTGCTCGGCGTGTCGCTTGTCGGACATGGGAGCAAGTCTGCTCCTCCATCCGTACCGATCGGCGTATTTCGGCTCCGGCGATGTCAGTCGGTGTCGATCCGCAGCTGCACCTGCGCGCCGGCCTTGATGGTGCGACCCACCGTGCACACGGCGTCGACGGCGCGCTCGACCACCACCAGGAGCCGTTGTGCAGCTTCGGGATCCAGTTCCGAGAGGTCGATCTCGAGCGTCTCGTCGAGTCGCGGGTACACCTCGTTCTCGCGGTCGGCGGCACCCGAGACCCGAATTGTCGCGTCGTAGTCGTCGCCGAGCCGCCGGGTGAGCGGACGATCCGACGACATCCCGGTGCATGCGGCCAACGCGATCTTGAGCAGCTCCCCGGGGGTGAACACACCCTCGACGTCTTCGGAGCCGACGAGTACCGTCGCGCCGCGCGAGCTGTGTCCGGTGTAACGTCGCACGCCCGTTCGCTGCACCCACAATTCCGTCATGGTCGTCAAGCGTCCTCTCGCGTCAGGTGATTCGCGGACCGGCGTTTGCTGCCGCACCGCGCGGACAATACCAAGGGCTTGGGCACCTCGACCATTCCTCGCAGTCACCGGTTTTGTTCAGCGACCCACCCGCCGACGCCGTCGGCGATCGGGGAGGCGGCAAGAGAGTGGCCTCGTCCCGGAAACCGCCCTTGTGGCAAGAAACCTCACGTGCGGCCAGAAACCGCTGGTGCGCGTCGGGTTTCTGACCGGACACGCGGTTTCTGGGTTCGCGACACGCCGACGCGCACCCGACGAGGGTGCTCGTCCGACCTGGGGGCCGCACAGAAAATAGGGGAAGAAACTTCTTCCCCTATCCTTGGAGTCGTCCCCACAAAATTTCGCGGGGACGACTTGGAACTTAGGGGAGGAAGTTCTTCCCCTAGATTTTTTGGCCCTTCTGCTCTGAATGTGGATGGTTAGTTAGGCGTACGGGCCGGGTGTGGGGGGGTGGGCGCACGGGCGCTCGTAGGGTTGAAAGCTCCTAC
>NZ_JBEXMX010000184.1:0-2401 GCF_040610755.1 Gordonia sp. NPDC003585
TGACGAGGCTCAAGGAAGTTCCCCAGGTGTGCTCATTGAAATTCCCCACCTGTGGGCGCTCCTACTGTAGCGACCTTCGGGTTGGCGCGGTGGCGGTGCGCTGGTTTTGGGTGCGGGCGTGGTGGTCACGGAGCCGGTAGGAGTCGCCGTCGAGTTTGAGTACGACTGAGCGGTGGAGCAGGCGGTCGAGCATGGCCGCGGCGACGGTGGTGTCACCGAGGACCTCACCCCACTCGGCGACAGATCTGTTGGTGGTGATCACGATGCTGGTTTTCAGATAGCGTTGTGCCACAACCTGAAACAATGCTGATGCGGCTTCTGCCGGTAGCGGTAGATACCCCAACTCGTCGATGACGAGCAGGGTCGGCCCGGCGAAGAATCGCATGCAGGTGGCCCACCGGCCCTCGATAGCGGCTTTGTGACAGCGCGCGGCCAGGTCGGCGGCGGTGGTGACATAGGTGCGATAGCCGGCGTGTACCGCAGCATGTGCCAACCCGACCGCCAGATGCGTCTTGCCGGTGCCGGGTGGACCGATGAGCAGCACGTTGGTGGCCGATTCCAGGAAGGCGCACGTGCCGAGTTCCCGGATCAACGCCCGGTCCACGCCGGGCGCGGCGTCGTAGTCGAATCCGTCCAGGGTGGCCGGGGTGGGCAGGCAGGCAAACCGCAGCCGCCCGGCCAGTCGGCGGGCTTCGGTGGCATCGACCTCGATGGAGAGGAGATGTTCGAGCGTGTGGGTCATCGACCACTCCTGCTCACCGGCGGTCTGGAGAACCTGTGGCAGGGCTTCGGCCGCGGCGTCGAGTTTGAGGACGGCGAGATGCCCGCGCAGTTGTTGATAGACCGAGATCGCTGATTGTGATTGAGGTGCACCACTATTCGGCGAGTCCAGTACGGCCCTGTTGGTGTTGGTGGTCATGGGAGGTGGGTCCTGTTCTGTGCGGCGCGTTCATAGACGCTCATGTCGATCACCGGCGCCTCAGTGTTTGAGTCGGTGGTGTTGGTTGTGTTGTAGCGCAGCATGTCTGCGGCTTTTCGGGCGTGTTCGCCGGGCGGGATGCGTTCCTTGCGGCGATGCGGTCGCCCGCCGGTCGCCGCCGAGGCCATCGCCGCCCGATCGAGCGCGACGACGTGGCCGTGGTCACGGATCTGGGCACCAGTGCCGGGTGCGGCCAGGCGATGCCGCGCGATCACGATCCCGGAGGTGGTGGCGATATCGATGTGGCCATCACCGAGCAGTTCGGTCACGCTCACCTCGCCCATCGCCAACTCGGGTGGCACCGAGTACTCGTTGCCACGCCAGGCCACCATGGCCTGTCGAGAAACAGTCCTGGTTTCGGCCACAACCGCCGGAAACGGCGCCGCTGGTGGCGGGGACAGGGGTTCGCGTTTGGCGACGGTAGCGACGTTGTAGCGGCCATCACGGGTGCGACGCATCCGTACATCGGAACGGGTGCGGCAGAACTTGTCGAGACTGGCCTGAGCGTCCTCGACGGTGATCTCGTCCGGCACCGTGCGCCACCAACGTTGCGCTGCAATACGATTCGAGGACTCGACCACACCCTTGCGGTTACCGCGACGCGGTGGGCAGATCGCCACCGACACTCCGTAATGCTTGGCCACACCGGCGAACTCGACAGTCAACGTACCGCTGGATGGGTGGCAGACCGTGGCCATCCGGTCGAACCGCCACACCTTGCTCACCCCGCCGAGCCTGCGGGTGATGCGGTCGAGCCCGGCGATCACATGTGGCCGGGTCATGTTTGGGGCCAGATAGCCGCGCCACCGCCCGGAATGAGCGAGTGCACCGACGAACAGATACGCCGTCGACCCCCACCCCCACGACGCCGGCGGATTCGGCAATTCCAGCCAATCCCATTGCGTCTCTTCACCAGGCGGGTGTTCGATCACCGCGTTCGGCCGATGAGTTGACGTGGCGCACTGCTCACACGTCGGCCGCAGATTCCGTGCCCGGATCTGACGAGTCAGGGTCTGATAGGACTGGGCGTACCCCAGCCCTTCTAGTTCGTCACACAAAGTACGTGCCCACAAATGTGGATCCTCAGCCAAGCGTGCGCTCACGTAGGCGACGAACCGATCGAACGGATCCTCGCCCGGCTTCTTGCGTTGCCCCGGCGCCCGGTCCCCATTCAGGTAGGCCCGGATCGTCTTGCGGTCCCGGCCGGTATGACGGGCGATCGCCGAGATCGACCATCCCCGTTTTCGTAGTGCGTGTACTTCCACATCGTCCTCCCATGTCAACATGAGAAAGCGGGCCTCCCTTGAGCTGGTGCGTGGTCAGAGACCACCAGCATCTCGGGAGGCCCGCCCTCTCCGGCGGAGCCACACGGGGTGGGGAATTCAGATGAGCATCACTGGGGAATTTCGATGAGCGCCGTCA
>NZ_JBEXMX010000185.1:0-2380 GCF_040610755.1 Gordonia sp. NPDC003585
GTCGAGCAGCCGTCGCGAGGCACCGAAGCGCAGGAGGCCGAGATTGTCGGCTGCCAGGCCGATCAGCGCGTCGGCCAAGGCCGCACGCGGCCAGCGATTCGAGTCGCCGGTCATAGAAACTGCAGCACCGGCGGCTCGTCCGTCCAATGTCGTCGCGGCCGCGTGTCGGCCTGCTTGTCGATACAGTGACGCCGCGGTACTCCAACACAGCGAACGCAGGTCGTCCGGACAGTCGGGTCGTGCCTGGATGCGGTGCAGGCGGGTGAGGGCGTCGGCGACATCGCCCTGTCCCCCGGCATGTACGGCATCGCGCCAGTTCTCGTATCCGTCATCGGAGCCCCGTCCGCGCAGTTCAGATGTGATGTTTCCCCCTGGAAAAGTGTTCTGGCTCACCACGTTCAATTTGGGTTTGCATGAATTTAACGAACGGTCACAAACGTTAATTCCAACGCCACATCACCAGCAGATTATCCGTAGGTTTCGTATGGGTAAATCAAACACAATCGCCCACACACGGTGCAACATCACCCTGCGACCGCTCCGAATCGTTCTCAGAACCACTATTCGCAGGTCACAGTGCCTGTCCGCGTAGGTATCACGGGTGGCGTTTCCGGTACCGGAACGATGTGGTATCGCGGTCCGCTTACCTAACCAGCCGTTAACAAACACGAGATTTTTACCCTGGTTAGCAGGGGTTTTGGCGGTATTGACTGCGTTTCTCAGGCCCGCTTAATGTGTGCCTTGCGTTAGGAAATTGACGACCGACCTAGGAGTAGCTGCCATGCCCCAGCCCAATCATCTCCCCGGCCCGAACGCAGATATCTGGGACTGGCAGATGCAGGGTCTCTGTCGCGGTGTCGACTCGGCGATGTTCTTCCATCCCGACGGCGAGCGTGGCCGGGCCCGTGCGCAGCGTGAGCGGCGCGCCAAGGAGATGTGCCACCAATGCCCTGTCATCGCGCAGTGCCGCGAGCACGCATTGGCGGTCGCCGAGCCCTACGGCATCTGGGGTGGACTGTCGGAATCCGAACGCAGCATCCTCATGAAGCGTGGCGTCGGCCGCCGGATCGCCAGCTGACCCGCTGAACACAGACGGATCGGGGGGCTCCCGCTCTTCTCGAGCGGGAGCCCCCGATTGTCGTTCCAGCGGGAACCGTCAGTGGGCGTGCCCGTGCCCGGCGTGGGCTCCGGCGTCGGCCGGCTGATCGGTGACAGCGGTTTCGGTGGTCAGCACCATCCGCGCCACCGACGCGGCGTTGACCACCGCGGACCGGGTGACCTTGACCGGATCGATGATGCCCTCGGCGACGAGATCGCCGTAGGTCAGCGTCGCAGCGTTGAAGCCCTGCCCCTTGTCGGCGGCGGCGACCTTCTCGACCACCACGGCGCCGTCGAGACCAGCGTTGGCGGCGATCCAGAACAGCGGCGCCCGTGCGGCGTCGCGAACAACGCGCACACCGAGGGCCTCTTCGTCGGGCAACTCGGCCGCGAGGGCGTCGAGCCCGGCCGCGGCCTGCACGATCGCCGAACCGCCACCGGGAATGATGCCTTCCTCGACCGCGGCCTTGGCCGCTGCGACCGCATCTTCGACGCGGTGCTTGCGCTCCTTGAGCGCGGTCTCGGTGGCTGCACCGACGCGGATCACCGCGACGCCGCCCGCAAGCTTGGCGAGGCGCTCTGCGAGCTTCTCCCGATCCCAGTCGGAATCGCTCTGCTCGACCTCACGTCGCAGCTGCGCAGCACGATCGGCGATGGCCTCCTTGGTGCCGGCACCCTCGATGATGGTGGTGGCGTCCTTGGTGACCACGACGCGACGGGCCGAGCCCAACACCTCGAGTCCCACCGTCGACAGGCTCAGGCCCACGTCGGAGGTCACCACGGTCGCACCGGTGACCACGGCGAGGTCTTCCAGGAACGCCTTACGGCGGTCACCGAAGAACGGCGCCTTGACCGCAACGGCACGAATGGTCTTGCGGATCGAGTTGACCACGAGCGTCGACAGCGGCTCGCCCTCGACGTCCTCGGCGACGATCAGCAGCGACTTCCCGGCCTCGACGACCTTCTCCAACAGCGGCAGGAAGTCGGGCAGCGAGCTGATCTTGTCGCGGTACAGCAGGATCAGGGTGTCCTCGAGGACCGCTTCCTGGCTGTCGGGGTCGGTGACGAAGTACGGCGACAGGAAGCCCTTGTCGAACTGCACGCCCTCGGTGATCTCGAGATCGGTCTGCAGTCCCGAGCCTTCCTCGACGGTGACCACACCGTCGGTTCCGACGACGGTCATCGCCTTGCCGACCATCTCGCCGACCTCTTCGTCACGTGACGACACGGTCGCGACCTGACCGATGGCCTTCTCGCCGTCGACCGGGGTGGCGGCGGCCAG
>NZ_JBEXMX010000186.1:0-2182 GCF_040610755.1 Gordonia sp. NPDC003585
GGCACCCGCGCCGAGGCCGCCGGCGAACCGCGCGAGGAAAGGCTCAAGGAATGTGCAGCGATCCAACAGCGGGTGCTCGGGGCGGTCGACGCCGAACTCGATGCGCCCGGTCCGGTCACCGGTCTGCACGTCGCGCGTGCGGTGAGCGCGGCGATGCTGCCGGGCGAACAACTCGTCGTCGGGGCCAGTAACCCCATCCGCGATGTTGCACTCGCGGGTCGTCTCGGTGACGGTGTGCGCGTCCTGTCGAATCGGGGCGTCGCCGGCATCGACGGCACCAACTCGACGGCGATCGGGGTTGCGCTCGCGGGTGGTCGGACGGTCGCGCTGATGGGCGACCTGACCTTCATCCACGACGCCACCGGACTCGTCATCGGACCGGGGGAGCCGCGGCCGGACTCGCTGCGGATCGTCGTCGCCAATGACGACGGCGGCGGCATCTTCGGGCTGCTCGAACAGGGCGATCCGCGGTTCAACACCGGGCCTTACGCCGGTAGTTACGAGCGGGTGTTCGGGACTCCGCATCGCACCGATCTGGCGTCGTTGTGTGCGGGTTTCCATATACCGCATCGTCGGGTCGAGGTGTCGGAGTTGTCGTCGGTGTTGGCCGAGGAGCCGGTCGTGGGCGGCATCGAGGTGGTCGAGGTGACGACGGACCGGGAGAGGTTACGAGCTGTGCACGCGCGGATCGGGGAGCGGTTGCGCGGGGAGTGATCTCGACACGGTGCCTCGCCCAGGGGGCTCGGTACCGGCTCGATCAGCGTGGGGGTGGCTCGATCAGCGTGGGGTGGCTCGATCAGCGTGTGGGGGCTCGATCGGCGGGTGGATTATCCTGACAGCCATGAATCCGACGATCGTGCGACGAGTCCAGATCGGACTGCTCGTCGTCGGCACCACCATCACGGTCATGGCGTTCTGCCTGGTGGCGGGCTGCTACAAGAACGACTCCACCATCGAGGCCAGCAAGGCCACCGTGATGGCCGACGTGGTGTCCGCCGATCCGTTGCACGCCGAGGTGTATTTCCAGACACCCGACGGTCGGTTCCACAGCCCTCGACTCGGTCTGCTGTACCCGACCGAACTGAGTGAAGGTCAGCGCATCCGCGTCGAATATGCCGCGTACAACCCCGACATCGCGCGGCCGATGGGGCGCAGCGCGTCGCTGTCGATCATTCCGGGGTTGTCGATCGCGGTTGTGGGTTGGCTGATCGTCGGCCTGCTGATGGTGTTTGTCGCCGAATTCTCGCGTCGATGGGGCAAGTGGCGGGCCGAGCGCGCGGAACTCGCCTCAGCCGGGAACGACGACGCTGGTGTCGCCGGAGACGAGGAGAGCCTGGTCGTCGCGGAGAAGGAGCAGTCGGTGGGTGGCGCCGAAGGCGCGCTCGACGGCGTTCACACGCCCGATGCCGCCGACGAGCCCGTCCGCGTGGGGCACCACGACGCCGTCGACGAACCCGAGGCCGACCGTCGAGTCCAGCGGTAACGCTTCTGCCGGGTCGTCGAGCAGACCGAGCGGTTGGATGTCGGAGCCGACGATCGCCGCTCCCGCGCTGGCTCCCAGGTAGGGGAGTCCGCTGGTGATGGCGTCGGCGAGTGGTCGGTCGGTGGCGGTGCGTCGAAGCACACCCAGCAGATGGAAGACGTTGCCGCCGGAGACGAACACGGCGTCGACTCTGTGTAGAGCTTGCTCGAGTTGCGGTGGCGTCAGGGATTCGAGGTCCAGGTCGACTGTGGAGAATCCCTGGTCGTGCAGGGTGGTGCGGTCGAGGTCGACCCAGGCGGGGTCGGGGTAGATCGACGACGCGGTCGCGATGAAGCCGATCGTCGCGTTCGCGGGTGCCCTGGTCGCGAGGAAATCGGGGACCGCGTTCAGCCAGCGGCTGAGCAGGAGTAGTTCGGGCATGGTGGGGAGTTCATCATGAGTTCGTGGATTCGTCACGTTGTGACATCTGTGTCGTCGGACAGGGCGGTGACGATGGCGGCATGCGCGTCGCGATCGTCGCCGAGAGTTTCCTGCCGAACGTGAACGGGGTCGTCAACTCCGTCCTGCGGGTGGTCGACCATCTCGAGATCACCGGCCACACGGCTGTCGTCATCGCTCCGGACACCCCGCGCGGGCAGCCGGGCGGGCCCCGCATGGTGGGGCGTCGGACGCCGGTGCATCTGGTGCCGTCCGTGCGGG
>NZ_JBEXMX010000187.1:0-2125 GCF_040610755.1 Gordonia sp. NPDC003585
GTCCGCCGTCGACCCAGCATGCCGCCACGGCCGGCCGATGGTGGTTTGTGACCGCGTCGCTGGTCCATCCGGTCCCGCAGCGTCTCGGCCCGGGTCTTGCGGTAGGCCACCGGGGTCGGCAACCGCAGTAGTCGCGACACCCGGGACGGTCGTCCGGTGGTGAGGGCGGCCACGGCTTCCGGTTCGTGTCGGGCCGCGTTCGCGAGCAGACCGAGCATCGCGAGCACCGTCAGCGTCGAGGTGCCGCCCGCCGACAGCAGCGGCAGCTGGATGCCGGTGACCGGCAGCAGACCGATGACATAACCGATGTTGATCAGCGCCTGCGCGATGATCAACACGGTGATGGTCGCCGCCATCAGCCGCAGGAACGGGTCGGTGGATCGATGAGCGATGCGGAAGCCGACGTAGGCGAGCACGACGAACAAGAACACGACCAGCAGTCCGCCGAGCAAGCCCAGTTCCTCGCCGATGATGGCGAAGATGAAGTCGTTGTGCGCGTTCGGCAGGTAGTTCCACTTCGCCCGGCTCTGCCCCAGTCCGACGCCGAACACGCCGCCGTTGGCCAAGGCGTAGGTCGCCTGCCGTTCCTGGTAGCCCGCGCCCTGCGGGTCGTCGATGTTGTTCAGGAAGCTCATGACGCGCTGCGACCGATAACCCTCGACAAGGGCCAGCATGACCGCGATGCCGATCGCGGAGACGGCGAAGGTGAGAAACACCTTGACCGGCAGCCCGGCGAACCACAGCAGCGCCCCGATGATGATCGCGATGGTGATCGTGGTGCTGAGGTTGGGTTCGAGAATGATCAGCAGACAGATCAGCATGCCCACCGGGACGAGTGGGACGAGCAACTCACGCAGTGACGCATTCTCCTGGCGACGCGAGGCGAGCAGATGCGCACCCCACACGCAGAGTGCCACCTTGACCAGCTCCGACGGCTGCACCGACAACCCGTAGACGACGAACCATCGTCGGGCACCCTGACTGAGCGTGCCGAGTCCGGGGACCAGTACCAGCGCCAGCAAGATGGTGGTCACGATCATCAGCGGCGCGGCGGCTCGGCGCAGGAACCGAACCGGGACACGAAGCGTCACGTAGAAGACGAAGAATCCCAGGAACGCGAAGATCACCTGGGTGGAGAACAGGCCGTAGGCCGAGCCGTCCTTCGAATAGCCCTCGACCGATGACGCCGAGAGCACCATCACCAGGCCGAAAGCGGTCAGCAGAAAGCCCAGCGTCAGGATCAGGTGGTACGACGCGAGCGGTCGCGCGAGCAGGCTGCGCACCGCCTCGGCGACGGTTGCCGGCAGCGACGCGGTGGTCGCGGCCGCAGACTTCGCCACCTCGACCTTCGCCACCTCGACTTTCGCGGCGCGACTCGTGCCGCGCGAGCTCTTCTCGACCCCGACGACAGCTTGTGCGGCGTCGTCGTTTACAGCGTCGTCGGAAGCGCCCTGGGTCTCGCCGTTGTCGTCTGCCGGCTCGGAGGTGCCGCGACCACGGGTGTCTGCCTTCACCCGCGACGTCATCGACGCGACGCCTCGACGTCGGCGATGCGTCGGGCGGCCGCCGCGAAGGCGTCGCCACGGCGTCCGTAGCCGGCGAACATGTCCAGGGATGCGGCGGCGGGTGCCAGCAGGATCGCATCCGGCGTCGTGTCGGCGGTCACCGCGAGCTGCCACGCCTCGGCGACGGCACGCTCCATCACGGCGATGGCCGGGTCGGCCGGTGGCTCGGCGACAAGGTGCTCCGACGACGCTTCAAGGACGGCCGAATCCGCTCGATGGACGTTCACCCCGCCATCGTCCCCTGTGAATACTGTGACGTTTGGGACTTCTGGGGCGTGTCGCGCGATCGCGTCGGCGATGATGTCCCGATCTCGGCCGATCGACACCACTCCGGCCAACCGATCTCGGATGGCCTCGATCATCTCGACCACCGACGCACCCTTGAGCAGCCCGCCCGCGATCAAGACGACGCGAGGGTAGGCCGCGACCGCCGCCTGCGCGGCGTGCGGATTGGTGGCCTTGGAGTCGTCGACGAAGCGGATCCCCCGGCTCTGCGCGACCACCTCCCCGCGATGGGCCGCCGGCCGAAAGGCGGTGAGCCCGTCGATGATGGCCCGGGC
>NZ_JBEXMX010000188.1:0-2106 GCF_040610755.1 Gordonia sp. NPDC003585
CAGCTCAGTGAGGAATGCCGTGACATGTTCTTGGTTGATCCAGGTCAGACCGCTGTTGGCCCGTTTCATTGACTTCAAGGCAGCTGCAAAGGGTTTCAGCTCATCGTTGATGACACGGGTCTCTGGATTCGTCAATAGTCGGTCGACGGTCGCTCCCAGGACGCATCGCCAGCAGCGCCCCTGTGCGTAGAGTTCCTCCTCGGCGCCGCACTCAACGCAGTCGACGTTGAGTTTGATCCCTGTGCACTTGCGGCACGCCGGTTGGCCATTGATGATTCCCGGTAACACTCCATCGTGACCGCACGGGCACACACCGCGGGTACGTTTGGCTGCTTGGTAGCAATAGCCGCACACCCCAAGGCCCTGCCAGGTGACGACACATTCTCGGTGCTCACCGCATCGGTCGCACGGGACTTCCCATCGCTGTGGGTCTTCGGGTTTACGTGGTCTTGCCATCGTCATCATCGCTGCGGACGACTCGGATTCGCCGGGCAACGGAGCGCTTCTCGCCAATTCCGAGATCGGCCGGGCTTGCTGGTGCGTCCGCCGTAGCTGCAGCACGCATCTCCACGTACGGTTCAAACAGATCGTTTGGCGTGCATTCAAGGATGTCGCATAGCGCGGCGAACGTGCGTGCAGGGATCCGCTCGGGTGTGCCAGTCACCAGTCGGTGGACTTGGGCATTCGACAAGTTGATACCACGGGACTTCAGCAGAGGGATGAGTTCCGTTGTCTTCCAGAGGTTGTGATCGGCCATTCGTTGGCGCAGATTCCAGTGGTAGCCGACCCGACGTTGCTCGCTCACGTATCCTTCCCTGCATCTGTTACGTCACGTGTGACGATTCGTTGCTGGATCATTCGTTGAATGGTCTTCTGTTTGAAGTCTGCAGAGACCGAGGTGTAGAGCGCAGTGGTCGATGAGTAGGCGTGGCCGACTTGCTGCTGAACAAACATCGGATCGTATCCGGCTTCGAGGAGATGAGTGACATAGGAGTGGCGCAAGCAGTGCATCTTCAACTCTGTCGGCAGCCCTGCCAGTTCGCGGACCGTGGTGAACGTGCGATTGAAGTTGCGGATGCCCGTGGCGCCGGCGCGTTCCGACGGCCACAACGACGCCGAGCGGTCCGCCGTGGCGAACTGCTCACGTCCTTGCGACGAGAGCCAATGATCGAGAAGGCCGACCACCCAGTCGAACTCAGGCACCGTGAGAACAGTGCGACGGCGCGGTCCCGATCCCGACATACCTTTGGCGTAACGGACCTGAACAGCGCCATAGCGGCCGTACTTGCCTACGTGCGGATTGGGGCCGAAGTCGTGGTAGTCGAGCATGGCAAGTTCCAGACGGCGCAAACCGTAGGCATAGCACACCTTGAACGCAGTTGAGTCTCGCATCAGTGGTAGCCAACGCTTCGAACCTTTGGCGAACTCTCGATCAACGAGGTCATCGCAGGCATCGAAGAACGTCTGCAACTCGCTCTGAGTGAAGCTGCGCCGGTCTGCCGGAATGGCGTCATCGGTCTTGTGGCGCGGCGTGTTCCACTCGAACACAACTTGGGCGGGAACATCGCCAAATGCCTTGCTGCAGAAAGCAGCCCACCCATACCTTTCGTCAGTGACGTAATAGCAGAAGGCCCTGATCGTGCCAGCGTTCGCGCGCAGTGTCGACACTGAGACAGATTTTGGCCCGGTTCGTCGATCAGCCAGGAACTCATCGACGTGGATCGGCTGCCAGGCCCACGGGTACTCGTTGGAGTGCTTTTGGAAGCGAGACACCAGGCTGCACGATGACTGAATGAATGGCACCCCGAGTCCACGGGCCAGCATTTGCGCTCGCCAGCCATCGAGCATCGCCTCGAACACTCGATCCTCGGGTCGCAGCAGCCCGACGACGCCGTTCGACAGGAACTCTGGCAGCCGTCCTGGAACACTCTGCATGAACGCAAGTGTAGCGCGAGAATCTCTCATCTGTTTGCATTTACCGATGCTGATCTGCAGGGCGGGCTACTGAACCGCCGCGACCCGGCAATACGCCACGGGTCGTAGCCAGCAGTTTCGCTCCAGATCCGCCAGGTCGAGTTCTCTCATCTGTTTGAACTCGTCTCCTTT
>NZ_JBEXMX010000189.1:0-1971 GCF_040610755.1 Gordonia sp. NPDC003585
CGACCTCGATCACCGCGTCGAGGTCCGCGGCATACTGCCGGGCGCCGAGTGCCGCAGGAACGTCGAGAATGCGCAGCCACATGGTGTCGGCGCGTTCGTGGAGGCCGAGATCCTGCGCCTCGAGACTCGGCTACCCGAGCTCGACGACCCGCAGCGCGACGAGGTCGCCAAGACGGTGCGCCGCGTCGTCGACAAGCTGCTGCACGCCCCGACGGTTCGGGTCAAGCAACTCGCGTCGACCCCCAACGGCGACCACTACGCCGAGGCCCTGCGCGAACTCTTCGAGCTGAAGCCGGGCGCGGCCGAGGCGGTGTCGGCGCCCGACCACCTCGCATCCGACCAGCTCGGCGACTTCTCGTCCGACCCGATCGGAGATCGCCCCATCAACCAGGCAGATAAGTGAGCGAAACGCTCCCGACCCCGATTCGCATCGGCACCCGGGGTTCGCTGCTGGCCACCACCCAGTCACAGACCATCGCCGACGCCCTGACCGCCGCCGGACACCCCGCCGAACTGGTGATCATCCGGACGGCCGGTGACGAATCCGCTGCGCCGGTCGCCGAGATCGGGGTCGGGGTGTTCACCACCGCCATCCGCACTGCGTTGCACAAACACGAGGTCGACGTTGCGGTGCACTCCTACAAGGATCTGCCCACCGCACCCGAGGACGGCCTGGTCATCGCGGCCATCCCGCCCCGCGAAGATCCCAGAGATGCGCTGGTCAGCAGGGATAATCTGGTCCTCGGCGCACTCCCACCCGGGTCGACGGTCGGGACCTCGGCCCCGCGACGGGCGGCGCAGCTTAGAGCATTGGGTCTCGGTTTGGAAATCCGCCCCCTACGAGGCAACCTAGATTCTCGGTTGGGCAAAGTCGCCAGTGGCGAACTCGATGCAGTCGTGGTCGCTCGCGCCGGTCTCGTCCGTATCGGACGTGCCGACGAGGTCACCGAGTCGTTTGATCCGGTGGTCTTGCTACCGGCTCCGGCGCAAGGTGCTTTGGCTGTGGAGTGCCGCTCCGACGATGCCCAACTGGTGAGAGTACTCGCCGAGTTGGACGACGAGTCCACCCGTGCGGCGATCGACGCCGAGCGGGCTGTGCTTGCGGCTCTGGAAGCCGGATGCACCGCCCCGATCGGAGCGATTGCCGAGGTGGTGGAGTCGATCGACGACGACGGGCGCATCTTCGCCGAACTGTCGCTTCGTGCGGCGGTGGCGGCCGAGGACGGATCCGATGTGATCCGGGCTTCGGTGGTGGGACCGGTCGATCGTGCGGCTCAACTCGGTGCGGATCTCGCCGCCGAACTGCTGGAACTGGGAGCGGGCGACCTCGTCGACTCTCCCTAGTTCCAGAAGGAACTGCAGCCCTCGAGGCGAGGGCAGGAGAGTGCGAACGCATGAGCCGTACGACAACCAAGGCACATCCGGGACGAATTTTGCCTGCGCCGGGAGCGAAGCGAGCGGGCAGAATCCTCTTCGTGGGGTCGGGCCCCGGGGATCCCGAGCTGCTCACTGTGCGGGCGCGGACCGTCATAGCGAACGCGACGACGGCCTACATCGACCCCGACGTTCCCGCCGCGGTGGTGAACCTGATCGGCAGCGCACACCGCGAGGAGCCGGCCGCCGACAACCGTCGGGCCAAGTCTCCGCTCCCTGAGGTGCGAGCGGAGCGAGCCTCGAAGGGCGCCGATAGCACCGACACGGAGAACAGCACCGCGCCGGTCGACAGCGACGAGACCACCGACGACGCGGATGCGATCGTCCACCCGGCCCTCGGTGATCCCACCGAGGTCGCCAAGACCCTGGTCGCCGCTGCCAAGGCCGGCGACGACGTGGTCCGTGTGGTCTCCGGCGATCCGCTGACCACCGATTCCGTGCTCACCGAGGTCAACGCCGTCGCCCGCACCTCGATCGCGTTCGAGGTGCTCCCCGGCCTGCCCGCGGCATCCGTGGTGCCCAGCTACGCCGGTATGC
>NZ_JBEXMX010000190.1:0-1967 GCF_040610755.1 Gordonia sp. NPDC003585
GGGTGAGACGGCGTCGGCGCTGCCGCGTGAGGCACCGCGGACGAGTCTGCGGGTGCGTTCGAAGTCGGGGGCGCGTTCCTCGCCGGGACGCCGCTGCGCCTCCACGATGACCTCGACGTCGACCGCCCGGTCGTCGGCGATGGTGACGCGGGCATCGACGTGCCCGGGTTCCAGCGTGCGGTCCTCGTTGAGGACGACGAGCACCACCTTGAGTTCGCGCAGATCGTCGCCGATCAGCCTCGCGAGCAGGTCGCGGCCGTGGGCGTCGGTCGCGTCGATGACGACGATCAGGTGGTGGGTGTCGAGTTCCTGACCGGAGAAACGCTTGCTTCGATCGCCGAGTTCGTCTCTGCGACGGGCGACTTCATCGAGTAGCGGGGCGGCGTCCTCGGCGTCGGTCGAGGTCATCCGACGACCGATCGGGCCATCGAAACGCTCCGGGTCCAGGACGTGCGGCAGCCACAGCGCCCACCCGTAGGCGTTGACCCGGCCACCGGCGGGCAGCGCGACGTGCACGCGGACATCGTCGGGCGCGTGGAACACCGCTACCTGCGTCAGCAGCGCCCGGACTGCTTCGCTCGTGCGGTCCCGCGGTCCGACGATCGACACGATGCCGGCCAGCGGGACGCCGATCGGCAGGTCGTCGATGCGTTCGGTCGCCGCCAGCAGCCGGTCCAGATGTGCCTGGGCGATCGGTTCGGGCGCCTTGAGCGGGTCGGAGTCCTTGTCCACCTCCACCTCTCGCGCCAATGGTCCGACCCCGTTGCCGACGCGCACCGTCAGGAAGTCGGGGTCGGAGGGTCGGCGTTCCCACAGCCGGGAGGGGTCGCGGATCACCGCGAGCAGATCCGCGGGCGCCGGATGCCGGCGATGCGCGACGCGTCGTTGCTCGGCGATCTCGTCGTCGAGGCGGCGTCGGGTGTCGTTCACAAAGGAGACAAAGACGCCGCGCTGCTGCTCGGCCTTCTTCCGGCCGCCGGTCTTGGCGTGGATGAACATCACGATGCCGCCGATGATCGCGCCGACCACGATCACCCCGCCGGCGATCATGCGGATCGGGTTGCCCGACGACATCATCATCGCCAGCATGCCCACACCCGCCATCAGCGGCAGGATCGCGCGCATCGCCATCGCGCCCTGCCCGGAGGCGGCGTCGATGACGGGTACGCGCGGGAGTTTCAGGGGGTCGGCGGGCAGCGGATCGGCGCGCAGCCGCGCAGGCCGATGCACCAACTTCGTCCCCACCGGCTACTTCCCCCTCAGATCCGTCCCGCGTCCACCGCCGACCACGTGAGTCAGGCCGCTCGATCCCGTCTGCCATCATGGACGCCATGGCTTCGAACTTTGTTCGGCTGACCGTCGTCGCCGACGACAACCAGCTCGACGTGAGCCTGCCGGCCCATCGCCCGATCGCCGAGTATATCGATGACGTCGTGGAGCTGTTGGGTCCCGCCAGTGCTGCACCGGCCGCGAGCTGGACGCTGTCGTCGGTGCGCCACGGCGTGCTCGATCTCGAGGACACCCTGTCCGACCACTCACTGACCGACGGCGCGCAGCTGCATCTGACGCGGTCGGCCGAGGCGATGGCACCCCCGTTCGTCGACGACGTGATCGACGAACTCCGACGTCAGGTGGCCGCCGGATACCAGCGGTGGGCACCGGAGACCGCCCGCTCGTGGATCGCGTCGGCGGTCGCGGTGATCCTGATCGTCGGTGGCGGATCGGTGGTGGCGGTCGACGACACGGCCGCCGCGGTGGGCGCGCTGTCGGGTCTGGCCGTGTTCGCCGCGATCGTGGGTGCGCTTGCTCGCCGGTCCGCGCTGGGCCACGTGCTGTGGGCGGCGGTGCCGCTCGCCGCCGCCGCGGCCTGGCGTGCCGCAGATTCGTGGGGTCTCGCCGAGTCGGTGGCCTTCGCAGGCGCCGCCGGGACGGCCCTGGCGGCGGTGGCTGCCGCCGTCGTCGTGCGG
>NZ_JBEXMX010000191.1:0-1536 GCF_040610755.1 Gordonia sp. NPDC003585
ACAGCGTTGGCGGCCGGATTCGTGGGCACCTTGGGCACCCGACTCGAACTAGCTCCGCCGCGCGATCCGGAGTACAAGGGCATGGTCGAACGCAACAACCGGTTCTTCGAAACCTCGTTCCTGCCGGGCCGGATCTTCGAGTCACCGGAGGACTTCAACACCCAGTTCCGCTGGTGGCTGGGTGAGCATGCCAACACCCGGATCGTGCGTTCGATCGGTGATCGCCGCCCGGCCGACGTCCTCGAGATGGATGTGGCGGCGATGACCGCTCTGCCACCGGCGGCCCCGCACGTCGGTCTGACCCACCGAGTCCGGTTGGGCCGGGACTACTACGTGCGGGTGGCCGGCAACGACTACTCGGTGCATCCGTCGGTGATCGGCCGGTTCGTCGACATCACTGCCGACCTGAGCGATGTGGTCATCCGATGCGGGGATGTCACCGTGGCCGATCACCACCGCAGTTGGGCCAACCACGTCACGATCGCCGATCCCCAGCATGTGCGGGCCGCCAAAGAACTGCGGCGCAACTACCGCATGCAGGACCTCAACATCGCGGCCGGCAACGCGGCACGGGTGCGGGCTCACCTCGACGGCCACCAGGTGCCGATGAGGGCGCTACCCGACTACGACGACCTCTACGGCGTCAACTTCACCACCACCACAGATTTGGAGTCCCACAATTGAGTACCGCCGATACCTCGACCACTGTGTCGGGCAAGCAGATTCACACACAGATGGAGTTCCTGACCCGCGCGTTGAAGACCCCCACGATCCGGCGGTGTTGGGCGGAGTTGGCCGATCGTGCCCGCGATGAGGGCTGGAGCCACGAACAGTACTTGGCGGCGATCCTGGAACGCCAAGTCTCCGAACGTGAAGCCAACGGCACCACCCTGCGGATCGCCGCCGCGAGGTTCCCGGCGGTCAAAACGGTGGAGGACTTCACCTTCGATCACGTGCCATCTTTGCCGCGCGATGTGATCGCACATCTGGCCACCAGTACCTGGATTGCCAAGGCAGACAACGTGATCCTTCTCGGACCACCCGGAGTCGGGAAAACGCATCTGGCGATCGCATTAGGGATGAAAGCCGCCCACAACTCGTATCCGGTGCTCTTTGACACCGCGACGGGTTGGGCGGCACGGTTAACCGAAGCCCACACCGCGGGACGGTTGGCCGCGGAGATCAAACGGCTGCGCCGCTACCGGCTGCTCATCATCGACGAGATCGGGTATCTGCCGTTCGACTCCGACACCGCGAACCTGTTCTTCCAACTCATCGCCAGCCGCTACGAACAAGGCTCGGTGTTGATCACCTCGAACATGCCATTCGGCCGATGGGGAGAGATCTTCGCCGACGAGATTGTCGCCGCCGCGCTCATCGATCGGCTGGTCCATCACGCCGAGGTCATCACCATCAACGGCGACTCCTACCGCACCAAATCCCGACGAGACCTCGTCACACACGACCAATAGACCAACCACAGGGGGTCAAAATTCAAACGTCGATAAGGGGTCAGATTTCAGCCGCCGTTGACAG
>NZ_JBEXMX010000192.1:0-1522 GCF_040610755.1 Gordonia sp. NPDC003585
TCACTGCGATGCAACCGGCGGATCTCCGCCCACTGTTCCACTGAAATCACCCTCCTAGCTCAGACGGGGGTCAAAATTCACCCGTCGCTAAGGGGGGTTCCGGTAGTAATCGCGCGGAAAACAACACATATGGCTGGACCAGCGACGATGCCGTCGTGATCGGCTCGGGCGGTGCGCTGGTTTGCGTCAGATGCGGGGTGGGGCGGGGCTGCTGATGATGCGGTGGATGGTGGAGCGACCGACGCTGTATTCCTCGGCGAGGTCGGCCAGGCTGGCGTCGTCGCCGGGGTCGTGGTAGCGGCGGTGGATCGTTTTGCGTGCTGCGAGAGGCAGTTTCGGCTGTTTGCCCTTGAGGCGGCCCTTGGCGCGGGCCTTGGCCATGCCTTCACGGGTGCGCAGGTGGCCCAGGTTGGCCTCGAATTCGGCGACCATGGCCAGGGTTTGCAGGAAGAGTTTGCCGAACGGGTCGTTCCAGTCGTAGACGGAGCTGCCGAGCCCGAACAGGACATCGCGCTTGCGCAGGTCGGTGAGGATTTCTCCGGCTTCGGCCATGTTGCGGGCGAATCGGTCGAATTTCGTTGTGGTCAGCACGACCTGCCGCCCGCTGACGGCCGCCGCTGCCGAGGTCACTGCGGCGAGCGCGTTGTCGAGGCCCGTGCGGTTGCGGCGGGTGGTGCCGGAGAACCCGGTGTCGATGAAGATCCGGTCGCGTGGAACGCCGAGAGTGAGGAGTTGGTCGGTTTGGATCTCGACGTCTTGTTCATCGGTGGAGCAACGGCAGTATCCGACGCGGAACGGTTCACCCATACCCGGAATTGTTCCGGATAGCGGGGGTTGAGCGGGACGGTACGCGGAACACCTCTACGGAACACCTGCGAGCTGGGCGGCAGTCCGCGGATCGTGGTGTTCCGGTGGCCGATCGGCTTACGGGACAGTCGTCGAGTGCCGGTCTGCGGGGTTCGGTGGCAGGTGGGGTGGATTGTCGGGCGGGGCGTGGACGATGAGGATGTCGCAGTGGGCGTGGCGGGCGAGTTCGATGGGCAGGGTGGGTAGCCAGCGGGCCAGCAGCGGGTGGCGGTGGGGGTGGCCGGTGACGATGAGGTCGGTGCCGGTGGTGGCGGCCAGGTGCAGCAGGGCGTGCTGGGTGGGTGGGGCCAGGATGTGGGTGGTGATGTCGGTGGCGCCGTGGGCGGTGGCGTGGTGGCGGGCGGTGCGCAGGATCGTGTCGGTGGGGGTGGTGCCGCGGAGTTGGTAGGCGTCGGGTCCGAGCCGGTCGAGGTCGGGGCCGAGGGTGTGGGCGTCGATGTCGTGGCGGGCGCACAGGATGAGCAGGCGGGCGTGGCTGGCGCGGGCGAGTTCGGCGGCGTGGTCGATCACCCGGTAGGAGCGGTCGGAGCCGTCGGTGTCGACGAGGATGGTGTGGTAGGCCGTCATGACGACCTCCCTTTCACGGTGAGTATCAGCTGTGGGGGTCCTGCAGTGTGGATGCCGGTTCGCGCACCGTGGTCGTGGTCGTGGTCGT
>NZ_JBEXMX010000193.1:0-1506 GCF_040610755.1 Gordonia sp. NPDC003585
CGCGACCCGGCAATACGCCACGGGTCGTAGCCAGCAGTTTCGCTCCAGATCCGCCAGGTCGAGTTCTCTCATCTGTTTGAACTCGTCTCCTTTAACTGCCGATAAGATACATTATGTTAAGTATTCCGGTAATGTTGCAGCAGATGCAGGCGGACCGGTCCCTCACCCTTGGGATGTCTGATTATCGGTGCACGCCTATTGACCAGCGCTAATGTGCACTCGGACTCGTGCGCACCTACCCGATCCCGGCTCCGGCGAGTCAATGATCGTCGACATGGCCTTGAGTCCAATCCGACCAAGCGCGCGTTCAGTCGTGTTGAGCTGCAACGGTTTTTCGATCACGCCGATGGTGAAGTGGACATGATCGCGGCGAGCGGCCGCAAAGGATGGTTCGCGGCGTACCGGGATGCGACGTGGTTCAAGGTGGCCTACGGCTGGGGTCTGCGCGGCAATGAAGTCAGGCATCTTCAGACCAGCGACTTCTATCGGAATCCGAAGGCCCCGGAGTTCGGGAAGTATGGTGTCCTTCGCGTCCGATACGGAAAGCCCCATCGCGGTTCTCCCCCGAAGCCACGATCGGTGCTGACTGTATTCGACTGGTCACCCGAGGTCGTCGAGGACTGGGTAGCGGTCGCTCAGTTGGGTGGCGACGAGGGACCGCTGGACCTGTTCACCAGCGAGCGAGGCAAGATGGTATCGGTTAACTGTGTGCGACAACGATTTTCCCGATACTGCGAGGAACTCGGGCTGACACCGGGCGTGGACATGCACTCGTTCCGGAGGTCATATACGACGCACCTGATCGAGGCGGGGATTGACCCCAAATTCGTGCAGGATCAGCTGGGCCATGAGTTCGCCTCGACAACGGGCATCTACGACTGCACCACGACCGACTTCCGCCAACAGACGCTGCGGGGCGCACTGGACTCGACCATGCGGGAGGCGATGAATACCGGCGATCACGGAGAGACAGGTGACTAACTGATGGCAGCACGCACAGTCGACTACCGATGGCGGCTCGCGGAATTGATGGCAGCAGCAGGACTGCACAACAGCACCGACCTGGTGCCGTTACTGCGTGAGCGCGGTATCGACCTGTCGGCGTCACAGATCTACCGCTTGGTGGCCGGCCAGCCTGAAAGGGTATCGCTCCAGGTCATGGCGGCGATATGCGATGTCTTCGCCTGTACCCCCGCCGATCTTGTGACGGTGACGGCCACCGATGCCCGACGCCGCAAGACCGCCACCGACAATGTTGTCGACCTCAGCCGCACCGGACGGCCCAAACGAGCGCGGGTGATCCGTGATGACTGAGCAAGACCGTGCCGGCGTGCGGCGACGCCGGGGCCGCCCGACACGGACCACCGGCGACTACCTCTGTGATCGCTGCGGACGTGTGATGGGTAAGCCGCTGTCAACGGCGGCTGAAATCTGACCCCTTATCGACGTTTGAATTTTGACCCCCTGTGGTTGGTCTATTGGTCGTGTGTGACGAGGTCTCGTCGG
>NZ_JBEXMX010000194.1:0-1486 GCF_040610755.1 Gordonia sp. NPDC003585
CGGGCTCTTCCGGATTGACGGTGCGTAGAACGGGTTCTCGTGACCACAAGATGTAGGGGTGAGCAAGATCGCCGAGGCGGGCGGTGTGGCTGAAGGTGTAGGCGGGTCCTGCGGTGTGAGGATGAAAGCTCTCACACAACCAGCCTGACACCGACAGGACCCATGACGCAGCGTAGCGCTATTGCCGACACTATTTGCCGCACGATCGAGTTGGGGGTGACGATCACCGACGCCGCCCTTGACGGCGAGGATCGTACGCACGTGTTTTGCCAGGTCCTGGACCCGAAGAACACCTGCCCACGCTGCAGTGCGCCGGGCCGGTTGCGTGATCACGTCGATCGTGAGGTCGCGGATCTGCCGATCGTGGGTCATCCGACCCGCCTGCACCTGAAGGTGCCGCGGTATGCCTGCGAGAACACCGACTGCACCCAAGGGGTGTTCCGTGCCGACATCTCGGCGATCGTGGCGCCGCGGGCCCAGGTCACCCGCCGCACCACCACCTGGATCATGCGGCGGATGATCTGCGACAAGATGTCGGTCAAGGCGGTCGCGGTCGCGGTCGGGTTGAGTTGGAACACCGTGAACACCCTCGCGGTGGACGCGGCCAAGACGTTGGCTGTGACTCCGGGCCGTTTGGCCGACGTACGAGTCCTTGGGGTCGACGAGCACAAATGGAAACACGTTCGAGGACAAGGTGATCCAAGTTTCGTGACAGTGCTCGTGGATCTGACCCCGGTGGTTGAGGGTACCGGCTCGGCCCGCTTGTTGGACATGGTCGCCGGCCGGTCGAAAGCCGCCCTGAAGGACTGGCTCACCGACCGTGAGCAACCGTTCCGTGACCGCATCCGGGTGGTCACCATGGACGGGTTCACCGGCTATCGCACCGCAGCCGCCGAAGCCCTCGACAAGGCCCGTGCGGTCATGGACCCGTTTCATGTCGTCCACCTCGCCGCGGAGAAGCTTGGCCTGTGTCGTCAACGCGTGCAACAAGATACGTGCGGTCACCGCGGCCGCAGTGGGGATCCGCTCTACGGGATCCGCCGCACCTTGTTGACCCGGATCGGATTGCTCACCACCAAGCAGGCCACCAAGCTGCGGGCTGTCCTGGACGCCGAGGATGAGCATCTGGCCGTCACGATGACGTATGTGATCTACCAAGAGTTGATCGACGCCTACGACCAGGAGAACAAACGTGCGGGCAAGATCGCGATGTACAAGGTGCTCAAGAAGATCCACACCGGCCTTCCCGCCGGGCTGTGCGAGCTGGCCCAACTCGGCCGTTCCCTGTGGGCACGCAAACATGAGATCCTGGCCTACTTCGACACCGGTGCCTCCAACGGCCCCGTCGAAGCGATCAACGGACGACTCGAACACCTCCGCGGTATCGCCCTCGGATTCCGCAACCTCAACAACTACATCTTGCGGTCACTGATCCACTCCGGCGGCCTCGCAGAACACCTCGATGCACTCTGAATCCGGAAGAGCC
>NZ_JBEXMX010000195.1:0-1462 GCF_040610755.1 Gordonia sp. NPDC003585
GGGCTCTTCGAAGTTGAGCGGGCGTTGCCTGGTCAGAGCCTCGGCGTGTCGATGATGTGAAACGCCCCTGGTCTCCGGAAATCTGGATGTTGCGAAGCATCAGATTCTCGTGAAGGAGTACCAGGGGCATGGTCGAGCCTACGTCGTTGTTGTTGGGGTTGGAAGGACTGGAAGTCAGGGCGGTCGCCGTGGCCGCGGACCGCGCTCGTGTGGTGGATGTGGTGACCGTCGATCCGGGGGCGGCCAAGTGCCCGGAATGCAGGGTCGCCTCGAGATCGGTGAAGGGCCACGCGGTCACCCGGCCACGTGACATCCCCTACGGAGATGATCCAATTCAGTTGCGGTGGAACAAGACCCGCTACTACTGTCGCAATCAGGCGTGTGGGCGGCGTTCGTTCACCGAATCGGTCCCCGAGGTCCCGCCTCGGCGGCGCACCACCACCCGGTTGCGGACGCAGATCGGTCGCAGTATCGGGGAGGCGGCGCGTTCGGTGGTCGAGGTCGCCGCAGGTGCGGGTGTGTCGTGGCCGACAGCGCACACTGCCTTCGTCGAACACGCCAAGCGGGTGCTCAAAGACCCCGCACCGGTGCGGGTCCTCGGGATTGATGAGACCCGCCGCGGCAAGCCCCGCTGGACGCGTGACAAAGACGGCAGACGCTGGGTGCGGGTCGATCCGTGGGACACCGGATTCGTCGACCTCAGCGGCGATCAGGGCCTGCTCGGGCAGGTCGAAGGCCGCACGGGTGCGGCGGTCACCCGGTGGCTCACCACGCAGACCACGAAGTTCCGTAACGAGATCACCCATGTGGTGATCGATCCGTCGGCAGCGTATGCCGCTGCGGTCACCGCCGAGTTGTTACCCAACGCACAGGTGGTGGTCGATCACTTCCACCTCGTCAAGCTCGCCAACGACGCCCTTACCGCGGTGCGGCGGCGGGTCACCTTCGACACCCACGGCCGCCGGGGGCGAAAACAGGACCCGGAATGGGCGAATCGTCGACGGTTACTCTCGGCGCGAGAACACCTGTCGGACAGGTCATTTGCCAAGATGTGGAACGCATTGATCGATCACGATCCGTCCGCGCAGATCCTCACCGCCTACATCGCGAAAGAGGAACTACGCCAGCTACTTTCCGCCGCGCGTCAGGGTGTGGACAACAGTGAGATCCGTCGCCGGCTCTACCGCTTCTACACTTGGTGCGCGCAGGCCGACATCCCAGAAGTCTCCCGGCTGGCGACCACGATCGAGGCGTGGTGGCCGGCGATCCTGGCGTTCGTGCAGACCGGGCTGACAAACGCCCGCACCGAGGGCTACAACCGACTGGTGAAACAGGTCAAACGCGTTGCTTGCGGATTCCGCAACACCGAGAACTCACGCCGCCGGATACGATTCCACTGCACCCGCGCCCAGCGGGCCAACAACCAGCAATTCCACTGCTGAGCAGTGCCCGCCTAACTTCG
>NZ_JBEXMX010000196.1:0-1342 GCF_040610755.1 Gordonia sp. NPDC003585
TGGGGGTGGATCGGTTCCCGATGGGATGCTGGTCCACTGTGAGCCTGCCCCGCCGGTGACCACTATGACTAGGGCTGAAACCACGTTGGTGGATTTCTACTCGAAGACCGTGGCCCGGCCGGGGTGGGGATCGGTTCTAGCGCTACTGGGATGTCGTGCCCCCTCCGCAACATTTGAGGGTGAGCACTGAGCCATTAGGCCGCGCGAACGGATCCCGTCAGGTTCACTGCCCAGATTGACGGCCAGATCCGAAAGGTGCAGGTAGCTTTTGATTTACGTGGGTAATGATTGGGCAGATGACCATCACGACGTGTGCGTGATGGACGAACACGGCACCACGCTGGGTATCCGGCGACTGCCCGAAGGGGTCGCCGGAGTGCGGGCGATGCACGCGCTGCTGGCCCGGCACGCCACCGACCCCGCCCAGGTGGTGATCGGGATCGAAACCGATCACGGCATGTGGGTATCGGCGCTGGTGGTCGCCGGCTACCAGGTGTATGCGATCAACCCGAAATCGGTGGTCCGCTACCGCGACCGACACCATGTCGGGGGCACCAAATCCGACAAGGGTGATGCCAAAGTGCTCGCCGATCTGGTGCGCACCGACCGCCACAACCATCGGATCATCGCCGCTGACAGCGTCACCGCCGATGCGATCAAGGTGATGGCCCGTACCCACCAGAACCTGGTGTGGGCGCGCTCAGCGCAGCAGAACGTGCTGCGCGCCCAGCTCAAGGCCTTCTACCCGGCCGCGTTGGCCGCCTTCGGCGACGACCTCGACCACAAGGACGCGCTCAGTGTGCTGCGGCGTGCCCCTTCCCCCGCCCAGGGGGCGAAGCTGTCGTTGTCGTCGATCCGCGCAACCCTGAAAAAAGGTGGCCGCCAACGCAATATCGATGATCGTGCCCGCGAAATCCAGCAGGCCCTACGCAGCACCGGACACCTGGACGTGCCCGCCGAATTGGCCGCCGGTTACGCGGCCACGGTGACCGCGACGGTCGGCATGCTGGCCGCGCTCACCACCCAGATCGATCAACTCGAAACCACCATGGCCCAGTCTTTTAACAAGCATCCGGACGCCGAGATCTACCTGTCCATGCCCGGAGTCGGTGACATCACCGGCGCCCGGATGCTCGGCGAGTTCGGGGACGACCCCGAACGCTACGATAGTGCCAAACATCGCCGAAACTACGCCGGCACCTCACCCCGCACCATAGCCTCTGGCCGATCTCACGCCGTGCTGGCCCGTCACGCCCGCAACCACCGACTCAACGACGCTGCCATGCGCATGGCCCAATCCGCGCTCACCGGAAGTATCGGCGCCCGCGCCTTCTACGACATG
>NZ_JBEXMX010000197.1:0-1293 GCF_040610755.1 Gordonia sp. NPDC003585
CGCTCGTAGGGTTGAAAGCTCCTACACAACCAACCTTGGGAGCTGACCCGTGCGCGCTACAACCCTACTGAACCGTCTGCTGTGCCTGCCGAGTATCACGGTGCGCGATGTGGAGATCACCGATGACCGGGTGGTGGTGGCGGTGCGGTTGCGGCGTCGTCTGGCCCAGTGCCCGTACTGCTCGTACACCACTGCTCACCGCTATGACACGCGCGATGCGGATTCCTCGTGGCGGCATCTGGACCTGGGCGGACGTATCTGCATGCTCACGGTGCGGCGGCGCCGGCTGCGGTGTCCCGAGCATGGTGTGCACGCCGAGGCGGTCGATTTCGCCCGTCCGGGATCGGGGTTCACCCGCGACTTCGAGGACCTCGTGGTGTGGCTGGCCACCAAGTGCGACAAGACCACCACAGCGACGTTCTGTCGCATCACCTGGCGCACTGTGGGTGCGATGTGTGGGCGCATCGCCGCGGACAAACTCACTCCGGAGCGCTTCACCGGTCTGGTCGACATCGGCGTCGACGAGATCTCCTGGCGCAAGCACTACAAGTTCCTCACACTGGTCTCTGATCACGACACCGGCAAGATCGTGTGGGGCACCACGGGCAAGGATGCCGCGGCGTTCGACAGGTTTTTCACCGACGCCTTGCCCGAGGGCGCGGCCGCCCAGATCGAGTCGGTCTCGATGGATCTGGGCCTGGCCTACCGCAAACCGGTACGCGCCCACGCCCCGCAGGCGGCGATCTGTTTCGATCCTTTCCACGTGGTCCAGCTGGCCACCAAAGCACTCGACACCGTCCGCCGCCAACAGTGGCAACTCGCGCGGACCCTGTCGGACAAACAGATAGCCCGCAACTACAAAGGTGCCCGGTGGGCGCTGCTCAAGAACCCCGAAAACCTCACCGACACACAGAGATCCACACTCGAGGAACTCAAACGCGGCGGTGGTGCCCTCGCGCGTGCCTACGACCTCAAAGAAGCATTACGGGCAGTATTTGCCGGTGACCTCGACAACGCTGAGGTGATCGACATGCTCGGCAAATGGTGCGGCTGGGCCCAGCGCTGCCGCATCAAAGAGTTCGTCAGAGTAGGCACCACCATCCGCGCACACCTCGAGGGCATCGCCGCTGCCGTGGACCGCGGATTGACCAACGGAACCCACGAAGGACTCAACACCAAAGTCCGATTGATCACCCGCCGAGCCTACGGATTCCGCACCGCCGAAAACGCACTCGCCATGATCCTGCTCGCCTGCGGACCGGTCACCCTCGAACTCCCATACCACACCCACAC
>NZ_JBEXMX010000198.1:0-1062 GCF_040610755.1 Gordonia sp. NPDC003585
GTCTCAAGGGAGAATGAAACCTATGGCAGCGGCAGGATCGAAGCGGTACTCGGCTGAGCTGAAGCGCGACGCGGTGGACATGGTCAGGCAGTTGGTGGCCCAGGGTTCCACGGAGTGGGCGGCGATGGGGAAGACCGCGGAGTTGTTGGGTGTGGGCTCGGCGGAGACGGTCCGCTGTTGGGTTCGTAAGACGCCGGCGACTGCGGCGGGCGGCGTTGCGGAAGCCGAGAACGAGGAGATTCGGCGGCTCAAGCAGGAAGTGGCGGAACTTAAGCGAGCGAACGGAATCCTGAAGGCGGCGTCGGCTTTCTTCGCGGCCGAGATCGACCGGCCACACCGCTGATTGTGGAGTTCATCCGCACTCACCAGGGTCACCGGGTGGGTGCGGATGGTCTTATCTGGGGCGTCGATTCGATGTGTGCCGTGCTCGGTGAGCATGGTATCCGCATCGCCCCATCCACGTACTACGAACATATCAACCGCGGGCCCAGTGCCCGTATGCTCGCTGATGCGCACGTCATTGATGCGATATTCACCCTTCGTCGGGAACGTCCGTTGATGCGTGTGTTGGGTTCGCGGAAGACATGGATAGTGTTGCGCAGCAATGGTATTGATGTCGCTCGCTGTACCGTTGAACGAGTGATGCGCGAGATGGGATGGCGTGGCGCGAGCAAGAAGAAACGGGTGCGTACGACCATCCCAGAGCCGAGCGCTGAGCGGCCGGCAGACCTGGTCGATCGACAGTTCTATGCTTCGGCGCCGAATCGTTTGTGGGTGGCAGATTTTACGTACTGTCGTACCGCCTCCGGGTGGGCGTATACAGCGTTCGTCATCGATGTCTTCGCCCGCAAGATCGTCGGATGGAAAGTGGCCTCGGAAATGACGGTGAACCTTGTGACTGACGCCATCAACAACGCGATCGACAATCGAAAGCGTTGTGGTGTAGTCGATTTGACCAAGCTCGTGCATCATTCCGATGCGGGATCACAGTACACGGCGATTGTGTTCGGGCAGCGACTGGCCGAGGAGGGAATCGCGGCTTCTATTGGCAGTGTCGGGGAT
>NZ_JBEXMX010000199.1:0-1030 GCF_040610755.1 Gordonia sp. NPDC003585
CACGCCGCCGGATACGATTCCACTGCACCCGCGCCCAGCGGGCCAACAACCAGCAATTCCACTGCTGAGCAGTGCCCGCCTAACTTCGAAGAGCCCGTTTTCGGGTGATACCCGGGGAAATGGGCGTCATCGATGGCCGGGATACCCCGGGTGGTTCGGGCATGCCGGGCTACCTCGGTCGGCCCACCCGCATCCAGGGCGCACACGATGACCTCATCGCTGCCGGGATGATGACGCACCCACACCGACTGTCCCAATAGTGTTGCCGGAACCGAGTATTGACAGTGGTCGAAGGTGATCATCGGGGTGTTGTCGGGAACCCGGCGGGTCACTCCCAATCCTGTCGTGTGTGGCATGTCGGGGATCGGATGCAACCGCTGTCGTTCCTCGGCGAGCATCTCCACCGGGCGCCGCCCGGTCGCCCGGTGCTCCCGATCATTGATCTGCACCATGAACTGCTCACACGCCGCCTGCACCTGGGTGAACGACTCGTAGGCGTCGAGCAGGTTGGTGTCGGTCGGCACGATATCGGCTTTGGCCAGTTTGACCGCGTTTTCCACCCCGCCCTTGGTGGCGGGGTCGGCGGGCTCGCAGGTGAGCACACTGACCCCGTAGTAGCGGCCGAGGCTGACCGCGTCGCGGTTGCGGACCGGGACCCCGGCGACATGCCCGGTGGTGACGGTTTTCTCGTTGTCGGTCAACACATACGTCGGGGCGCCACCGAGGATCCGGAACACCCGGTCCAGGCCGGCGAACACGCTCGGCGCGGTCCGATCGCGCAACGGGATCACCACCCGATAGCGGCACCACGCCAGCCACGCCACCAACAGCACCACTTTGCGGCCATCGACGAGTGGGCCGTCACCGAAGTCGTACTGCAACCACAGCCCGGGTTCGGTGATCCACGGCCGGTGGACCCGTGTGTTCCCCAGTCGCCATTGGGTTTTCACTTCCGCGACCGCACGGCGGGTGGTGCGTTGCGCGCCGGTGAAACCCAACGCGACGAGTTTCTCGTGTGCTTTATCGGCGC
>NZ_JBEXMX010000200.1:0-1023 GCF_040610755.1 Gordonia sp. NPDC003585
AACGTGGCCAGCACCGCCTCGACCGCACCCGGCTTGTGGGCGTAGTCCACGAGTGCGAGGAAGTTCTGCCCCCTGTCGATGCGCTGCAATCGGCCCGGCACGGCGACGTCCGCGATCGCCTCGACCGCTGTACCGGCGTCGACACCCGCGCCAACAGCGATCGCCACGGCCAGCAGTCCGTTGGCGACGTTGTAGCGACCGGGCAGCGGGACCACGAGGTCGAACGCGCCCTCCGGCCCGGTGACTGGTGTGCGCGACGAGCCGTCGTCGGCGGTCGTCGACTCGCCCGCCTGCCATTGGGCCGGCACCGGTCCGGTCGACACCGTCACCGGCAGTGCGCGAGCACCACCGGGGGCCGGGCGCGCGAGTTCGGCCATGCGGCGTCCCCACTCGTCGTCGACGCAGACGATCGAGCGCACCGCATGCACCGGCGACGACGGGACGAACAGCTGCGCTTTCACCTCGAAGTAGGCGGCCATGGACGGATGGAAGTCGAGGTGGTCCTGGGAGAGATTGGTGAACGCGCCAACAGCGAAGTGCGCGCCGTCGACCCGGCCGAGCGCCAGCGCGTGGCTCGACACCTCCATCACCACCGCGTCGACTCCACGTTCGAGCATGGTCGCCAGCAGCGCCTGCAATGTGGGTGCTTCCGGCGTGGTCAGCGAACTCGGCTGGGCCACCCCGTCGATGCGGGTCTCGACCGTTCCGATCAGGCCCACCGACGCACCCGAGGCCAGCAACGCCGCCTCCACCATGTAGGAGGTGGTCGTCTTGCCCGACGTGCCGGTGATCCCGATGAGCTTGAGCCGCCGCGACGGATTGCCGTAGATCCGTGCCGACACCCCGCCGAGCACCGAGCGCGGGTTCGGATGCACGAGCACCACCACCGACGATTCCGGCGGCAACACCCGAGACAGCTCGGCGCGGCCCGCGGCGTCGGTCAGGACCGCGGTGGCACCCGCCGCCACGGCGTCACCCGCGAAACGCGCGCCGTGGGTGGTACTACCCGGCAGCGCGGTGGGT